>NZ_FOOK01000002.1:0-51917 GCF_900113175.1 Planifilum fulgidum
GCACGTCAAAACCGTTTAAGTGAAAGGGGCAAACAACTGTATAAACGACGGAGTCAGACCATTGAGCGCAGCTTCGCTGACGCCAAAGAACTTCATGGGCTTCGTTATGCACGCTACAGGGGGCTTGCCAAAGTCAGAGAGCAATGCCTCCTTATTGCCGTGGCTCAAAACATCAAAAAAATGGCCTTGCTCCTCTCGAAGAGAGGAAAAGGCTTTGTGATCCGCCTAATTTACCAAATCTAATTTCCTTTATCTGTTTATTTCCCATAAACATGCAACCCCTGGCGCTTTTCTTGCGAAAAGAGCCAGGGGGTTTGTCATCAATCTCGGGAGGCCGGATCTTCATCCGGCCTCCTTTTCGTTCATCCCCCTCAATGTGGGCCGCCCTTCCCCCTTCCACTGGATGAGCACCTTGAAGATGTCCCCCATTCCGCCGGGCAGGATCAATTGCCGGACGGCCCGGTTCCGCCGCGCCACTTCGCTGAAGGGATCGGGATTTTGGTGATCTTGAAGGTAATTCAGTATGCCGGAACGGACCAGCCAATCCCCCTGGGTGGTGCAGAGGAGAGGCTTCAATCCCGCCTCCTCGCCCCATGCCCGGAGCGCTTCAAAGTTGACGTCGCTGGTGAGATCCTCCTCGCCGGGGGCCCGGTAGGGGTCCCCGTGCACCCGATGTCTGGAAAAACAGCGCAGGGTTCCCTGGGGGCGGGCGGGACCGGACACCTCTTCCGTGTCGCCGCCGTAATCGACGGTGATGACAAATCCCTCATCCAGCCAATTCCCCACTTCCGCAATCCAATCCCGGGCATCCAGATTCACTTCGGCCTGCTGCCCTTCCTCCAGCCGCAGGCCGAAGCGGCGAACATAATCCCGCAGGGCATCGGTCGACAGGGGGCCGTCCACCTCGAAAAACCTGCCGTCGCGCCTCGTGACGTAGATCTCCCGCAGGCGTCCCTCCCTCATCCGGATCCGGTGTACGGGAAACGCGTCCAGCAACTCATTGCTGACAACCACCGCTGGCATCCCGCCGGGGAGGTCGGAAATCCGGTCCGCCCAGCGGAGGGGATAGGGAGCGCTCTGCAGGCGACTTTCCTGCAAACGGCGGTGATAGGGACTCGTCTCCACCAGGCAACACACCAGCTCCTCCCTGCCGATCCCCTTCTCCCAAAGCCCCCTGATCATCTGCTCCATCAGCCGCCCGTCCCCCGCTCCCACTTCCACCAGCATCCATCGACGACGCGGCAAAAAAAAACGGCGCATCTCTTCGATGACATCGCTCATCACGCGGCCGAAAAGATCGCCCACATGGGAACTGGTATAATAATCCCCTTCCCTGCCGATCTTGGTTCCTTCCCGCCGGTAATACCCCCACCGGGGATGGTACAGACAAAGTTCCATATACCGGCGAAAAGGGATGGCCCGGCGCGGAGACGAAGCGATTTCACCGGAAATCACCCGAACCAGCTCTGCCGACACCTTCCTAAGACACCCCCCACGGTTGACGCCCCTATTTCGCCAAAATCTCCAGGACCATCGACTCGATCTGACCCTCCTGCATCTGCCCCGACACCTTCCGGACCACCTTGCCCTCCGGCGAAACAAAGATCGAAGAAGGAATGGGGCCGATTCCGTACAGCCGGGTCACGTCCCGGTCCGGATCCAGCAGAATGGGAAAGGTGAGGTCCAGATGGCGGACGAAACCGTCCACGGTCACCTCCGTCTCGGCGATGTTGACCGCCAACACCTCCAGACCCTTGTCCCGGTGGCGTTCGTACACCCGCTGGATGGCCGGCATTTCGTCCCGGCAGGGTTTGCACCAGGAGGCCCAGAAGTTGATCAGCACCCCTTTTCCCCGGAAATCGCTTAACCTGACCGTTTTGCCGTCCAGGGTGGTCAGTTCGAAATCCGGGGCCGTCCGGCCGACCTCTACCGCTTCCGACTCGCCGGTCTGGTAAAGGGCAAAGCCGATCAAAACCAACATGACAACCATGAGCAACCTTCTGATCCAAAAGCGCGTTCGCCGATCCATGATTTCACCCGTTCCGTTGCTTCCCCGGCCGTTCAACGGCTCTTCACCATCAGCTCGACGGCTTCGAGGACCATTTTTTTCGTGTCTCCCGATTCGCCCTTCTCCAGTTCCTCCCGGAGACAGCGTTCCAAATTGTTGCACACGATGACGGCAATGGCCCGGTCGATTGCCGAGCGGATGGCGGTCATCTGCATCACGACGTCTTTGCAGTTTTTTCCCTCGTCCATCATCCGCAGCACCCCCCGGACCTGTCCCTCGATCCGGCGCAGGCGCTTCAGGACGTCATCGCCGTATTCCAATCCGCCTTCCTCCTTTCGGGACAAAAATGCCGAGAATTTCTCCGCTTGCCCGGCTCCCGTCACGCTTGGGATCCCTTCAAAACCCGGTAAAACCTCCGGTCCATTGGGTCAGCCAAGCGATGATCGCCGTCATCTGGTCGAAATAGAGCAGGATGCCGAAAAGGACCATCAGCGCGCCCCCCACCTTCATCAACCGGTTGGAATATTTGAGGATCCACCGGGTTCTCCCCAGGAAAAAGGCCATGACGAAAAAGGGAATGGCAAAGCCCAGGGTATAAGCGGTGATATATCCCAACCCCGACGCGGGATCGGTCAGGGACAGGGCCAGGACGGAAGCGAGGATCGGCCCCACGCAGGGCGTCCATCCGGCCGCAAACCCCATCCCGACCAGAATGGATCCGACATAACCCAGGCGGCGTTTCTGAAGGGCTCCGATCCGCACGTCCCGCATCATGAAGGAAGGCTGGAACACCCCCAGCAAAAACAGTCCCATCACGAAGATCAGGACGCCCCCCAGCATGCGGATCATGTCTTGATATTCCTGAAAGAGGCGTCCCAGCCAGCTGACCGAAAAGCCCAAGGCGTAGAAAATGACGGAAAAACCCAAGATGAAAAAGAGCGTGTGAATCATCGTCGCCCGGCGAATCTGAAGGGGCTGCGATCGATCCGTCAGCTGGCTGACGGACACCCCGGTTATGTAGGAAATGTACGAGGGATACAAAGGGAGACAGCACGGGGAGACAAAGGAGAGCACCCCGGCCCCGAAGGCGAGCCACCACGTCACTTCCGCCACGATTCATCCCTCCCCCCGACAGGGTCTTCCTGCCTCACTTGGTCTTCACCAGTTGCTCCATGAGATCAAAAATCTGCTCCCTTGACATCGCGCCCATCTGCTTGTGAATAATCACTCCCTCTTCGTTCACCGCGTAGGTCATGGGAATGGACATCACGCCGTAGCGATCGGCCACCTCTCCCTTTTCATCCAGCAGCACCGGGAAGGTGAATCCTTCGGAGGAGAGGTATTCCTTCATCTTGTCCAGATCATCCGTCCCCGTCAAATTGACCATGAGAAAATTGACCCGGTCCCCGTATTTTTCGTAAGCCTCCTGGATGTGGGGCATCTCCATCTTGCAGGGAGGGCACCAGGAAGCCCAGAGATTGATAAAGGAAGGCTTGCCTCCGTTTTTCGTCAGCTCCACCGTCTTCCCGTCCAGGGTCCTCAGTTTGAAATTGGGGGCGCGAAAGCCTTGTTGCGGCTTTTCCACGGCGCTGGAATCCTGAGGGGGCGACGAAGGGGCCTCCTCAGACTTCGCCGTCGATTCCTCGGGCCCTTTCACCGGCGCCTCGTCGCTCGTTTCCCCTTTGCTTCCGCCCATCCAGACGGCCCCGGCCACCGCGAGGATGATCACCAGCATGATCAATCCGTTACGCAGATTCATATTGATTTCCCCTTTCAGGTCTTGCAAAAAACCAGCTGGCCAACCAGCCGGCGACGGCAATGACAACAAACGCCCACTGGCTCCAGGAAAGGTTCAGCCATACCGTGAGCGGTTCCCAATCAAAATAGGATATGATCAGAAGACCGATCCCTCCCGCCAGGGACACCCATGCGAAGGTTTCCCCGGGACGCAAACGGCTTCGACCACGCCACCACCAAAACAGAATGGCGGAAAGGAGCAGGAGGCGGTATAGGTGAATCGGATGAACCCTTACCCCCTCCCCTATGATTATACCCCAGGGCAGATCGGTTGGCTTTCCCCAATTTTGAAAAATGATCGAATAACCGATGCCGGTGAAAAGGGCGACGAGAGCCGCCGCATCCAGCCCCCGGGAAAGGGGGATTTGAAGGCGCCGAAAAGAGAGGGTAAGATACACCGCCGTGATCCCGCCCGCGATCATCGCGCCCTTGGGCGAACCGCTCAGATACAGAATGGCGGACGGATGCCGAAGGGTCGAAAGGGGATCCGTAAACAGGGGGCTGATTTCGTACAAAATGAAATACATCAGGAACGCTCCCAAAAACCGTTCCGACCAGCGGGCCTTGTCTTCCGGAAGAAGGCGATCCGCCGCTCTGGCCGAAAGCCAGACCAGAAGGGCCAGTGCCAACGTGGTGACGGGAAGAAGAAAAGGGCCCAACCGGACGGGCTCCGCTTCGATCAAGTCATCTCCCTCCTCCCAGTGGGACCCTCCCCTTGGCGGGTTATCTGAACCCGTGAAGAAACGGATTGGTCTCCTGTTCCCGGCCGACGGTGGTTTCCGGTCCGTGGCCCGGGCAGACCCGGGTTTCCTCGGGCAACACCATCAGATGATCGTGGATGGAGCGCATCAGGGTGTCAAAATCCCCGCCGGGAAGATCGGTCCGGCCGATCGAACCGGCGAACAGCACATCGCCGCTCACCACCAGCCCGTCCAGAGCGTAGGTGACGCTGCCCGGAGAATGTCCCGGGGTGTGCAGCACCCGAAAGGTGTGTCCAAAAAAGACCAGGGACTCGCCGCCTTCCAGATAATGATCCGCCTCCCGGCAGCGGACGGGTTCCAACCCCGGCCACAATCCGGAGCCGTTTTTCAGGGGATCCGTCAGCCAATCCTCTTCAAGGCGATGAACGTAAACGGGGGCGCCGGTCTTTTCCCTCACCGGCTCGACGGCGCCGATGTGGTCAAAGTGGGCATGGGTCAGCAGAACGGCCTCCACCTGTAGCCCCAACTCACCGATCCTCGTCAGCACCCGATCCGGTTCCGCCCCGGGATCGACCACCACGCCGCGACGGGAATGTTCGTCGTAAAGCAGGTAACAATTGGCCATCAACGGCCCCAAAGCAAGCGATTCAACGCGCACGCCCACACCACCTTTCGGTCTTGCCGATCTTTTTTTATTCTACACGGAAGATGTCACCGGATCAAAAGAGCCCTTCGGGCGCATCAATACATGGATTGATCCAAAGCGGTTACACTAGGAACGAACCTAAGAATTCGGAAAGGAAGAAAGGTCATGATGCGTGCCCTGACCCTGATTTTCCTCGCTGCCGTGTGGCTTCTGGGATGCCAACCGGCCAACAAACCTCCGGCCAATGAGTCGGCTCCTTCCCCGAATACAACCCAAAAGATTCGGGTGGACCAAACCGCTCCCGAAAGCCGCCGCACCGATCGGAATCAAGCCGTCGCCGAACGGATGGTCCGCATTGCCACAAGCTTTCCCCAGGTGAAAAGCGCCACCGCGGTCGTGGCCGGGCGATACACCATCGTCGGCATCGACGTGGATCCCACCTTGGATCGCGGGCGGGTGGGAACCCTCAAGTACAGCGTGGCCCAGGCCCTTCATGAAGATCCCCAGGGCAAGAATGCTCTGGTGACAGCCGATGTGGATCTGGTGCAGCGGCTTCGGGAATTGGCCGACGATATGCGCGCCGGCCGCCCTGCCGCCGGCATTGCCGAAGAGTTGGCGGAGATTGCCGCCCGAATCATGCCCCAACCCTCCAAGGAAGTCCCCCGGCAGGAACAGCCCCCCACCCGGCTGGATCAGGAACGGCTCAACCAAACGCCCAACCCCTCCCCCGCCGGGAAGGCGTCCCACTAAAAGGCCGGCGATGCGCCGGCCTTTTTTCATGCAAACATCACTTCCTCAGCGCGTTCAAAACCTGGCGATCCAGCTTGGCCGCCGCCTCCTCGTCGTACGTCTTTTCATAAACCGGTTCCTGCACGATCCGGGCCCCGTAAAACATGGCATTGCGGACCGCCTCCACCGACACGTCGATCCGGGCCAGCTTGATCACCACCCCTTCCATCGGCTTTTCCGTCACCTGTGCCCTTCCATATACGGCATAGGTGGAATCGGGGCCGACCACGGTCAGCACGACCCGCGGATTGGCTTCCACATTGGTCACGATCCGGGAACGATGTCCCACGGCGAGGCGAATCCGCCCCGGTTCCGGGGCATGCACCCAGGAGACGGCGCTCACCCACGGCCCGCCGGTTTCCGCATCGACGGTGGAAAGCAGGACAAATTGTTCCCTCTGCAGTTTTTCATGAAGTTGCTCTGTCAAAACGTCCGCAATCACTTCAGCCATCGCAAATCCTCCCCGTTTGTCCGCGGATGGAGGGCGCGCAAAAAAACGGGCCGTCGGCCCGATGCGGCGCACCCTTCCCGTTTTTTGACGGGATTTCCCCATCCCTAGTATACTAAGGTTATCCAAAAAAACGGCGAAAATGTTTCAAATGCCCGAAGAAAGCGAGCGACAAAGGTCGATGAAAATTTGTTGCATCCTGTGCGATCGATATTTTACCCCTGACAAAATGCAGATCAAAAAGCTCCGCAAACACCCGCACCGGATCATCCTCTGTCCCGAATGTCACGAGCGGATTGCGGAACGGGTCCGAAAGCGCAAAAAGCTACAATCCCTCAAGCGTCATCCGGAAGGTTGAACCGGGGTTCCGCTTCGATGTCCCTCAGAAGCTGCTCGGCCGAATCCCGGTCAAACACGCGGGATTTCCATTCCTCCCCCTGCAGGTAATGAACCCGGTAGACCGAATCATCCGACTCCAGTCGCAGTTCCTTCACCTGATGGTCTTCCCTCAAGATCTGCTCGAAGAACTGCACGGTATCCCGGGCCGAGCGATCCCTCGGCCGCGCATCTCCCACGATGCGGATCTGCAACCAGTTGAACAGCGCATCCGTCAGCTTCATGCCCTACACCTTCTTCCCCTTTTGCTCTTCCGACCGGGATTTCCTCTCCGTCATGGCCATGCGGATGCGGGCCACGCCGATCAGAACCACGCTGATGACCAGGATGGGAACGATCGGAAATTGCAGCATGTGGAAGAGGAGAAGCAGGAAACACCCCAGCGCAAGGAACACATACACCACCAGCGCCTTCAAGGGAGGGAGGGGACGGGCAAAGGCGACTTTGTAAACGATCCCCGTCAGGATGAGAATGACAAAGTAGGCGACAACCGGCCGTTCCAGAGCTTGGTCGATGATTTCCATCCAGGTTCCCTCCGATCAGGCTGTCCCGTTTTCCTTCAGGGTATGGAGAAGGCGAATCTCCTCCGCATATTCCGCTTCATCCTCCACAGGGGTCTCCAGGATCACCGGCAACCCCGCAAAGGCCTCGCAGGTCAAAAAACGGGCCAGTGCCGCCGAGCCGATCTCCCCTTGACCGATTTTGGCATGCCGGTCCTTCCGGCTGTTGAAGGGGGCTTTGCTGTCGTTGAAATGAATCGCCGTCAGATGCTCCAGATATCCCGTCTCCTCCATGGTGCGGACCAATTCGTCGAAACTTTCCTCCGACCAGGCGCCGGCGGCGAATCCGTGGCAGGTGTCGAAGCAAAAACCGATTTTTTCGGGATAATCGGTCGCTTCCCGAATCGCCACCAGATCGGCGATGGTCAGGCCCAACTCCGAGCCCTGCCCCGCCGTGTTTTCCAAAAGGAGCTTGGTCCCTCCCTCATACCCTTCCAGGATCAGGTTGAGGGTTTCGATCATGCGGCGGGTTCCGTATTCCACGCCCTTTCCGACGTGTTTCCCGCAATGGACCACGGCTCCGACCGCCCCGTACGCCTCCGCGATCCGCAAATCTTCCTTGATGGAACGGATGGTCACCTCGCGCAGGTCTTCCTTGGGAGTGGACAAATTGGTGATGTACGGTGTGTGGGCCACCAGAACCAGCCCGTTTTCGCGGCAATAGCGGACCCCTTTTTCCGCATCCTCCAGGTCCAGTTTTTTAGGCCTCAGACCCCGGGGATTTTTGGTAAACACTTGAAAGGCTTCGGCCCCCAGCTCCTTGGCCCGCTGAGAGGCCTTCAAAAACCCCTTGGACACGCTGATGTGACAACCGATCTTCATGGAAAATCGCCTCCTGAAAGAAGAGGGCGCCTGCATTCCCGGCGGGCGCCCAAGACCTTTTCCATGATACCATTTTCCCCGGCTCTGCCGCAACAGGAAGCCGCTGTTCCCCCCGGCCGTCCCGTCGCTTGTCAAGGAAGGAATCCGACCCCGCCGCTTCCCAAATGACAGGTGACCCTAAGCGGGCATTCCGGGCATCGGGGGGCCCTCTTCCGGCAGAACTCTTTTCCCAGTTCCACCAAGTGCGCGTGCAGCAACTGGAGCTGAACGGGATCCTGAATCTCCCGAAGCACCTCTTCGCGGATCTTCTCTCTCGTCAAGGCCTCTCCGAACCAGCGGGAAGCGATTCGCTCCGCATACGCATCCCCGACAAACGCCGGGCGGTCAAACACGTAAAGCAGGATCGTGTCCGCGGTCTCCGGCCCGATCCCTCGGATTTGAAGCAGCCGGCCGCGGAGGTCGGAGGCGTTTTCCGCACCGTCCCGAACCCGGAGGAAGAGGCGGCACACCTCCCGGATCGCCGGCACTTTGCTCCGGTAAAAACCCGCCGGCCGGACGGCCGCGGCCAATTCCTCATCCGACGCCTGAAGGACGGCATTCGGGTCGGTCAAGCCGCGCTCCCTCAATCTCCCGATCGCCCGTCTGGCGTTTTGCCAGGTGGTCCGCTGGACCAACACGCTTCCCAGGCACCGAAAAAAGCGATTTTCCCCTTCCCACCATTGGTCCGCCGTCAGCTCCGGCCTCCAGCGGAAAAGTTCCTCCCGAAGCAGGCCCCAGCTGCGCTTTGGCGACGGCTCTCCCCGTCTTTTTGCGCCGCCGGCCTCCCCCTCATTCCGGGAGCCATCGACCGCACAATGCACCGAATCCGAAGGGGATTGGCTCTTCCCGCAGGGACGCCGGTTCAAGGCGCGACCACCCGGTTTGAAAGGGTCCCGATGCCCTCAATGGTGATTTCCACTTCATCCCCCGGCGTAAGAGGCCCCACGCCGCTCGGCGTTCCGGTCAGGATCACATCGCCGGGTTCCAGGGGAAAGACGGAGGAAATAAACTCCACCAGCACGGGAACGGGATGAATCAGATCCGACGTGCGGCCGTCCTGCCGGATCTCCCCGTTCACCCGGCAGCGAACCGGCAAATCCGACGGGTCGAGCTCCGTCTCGATCGCCGGCCCCAGGGGCTTGAAGGTATCGAAGGACTTGGCTCGGGTGTTTTGGCCGTCGCGGGTCTGCAAAACCCGGTTGGAAACATCGTTGGCACAGGTGTAGCCGAAGATGTACTCTTCGGCCCTTTCCCGCGGAATGTTTTTTCCCCGCTTGCCGATCACGACCGCCAATTCCGCCTCATGATCGATTCGATCCTCCAGATTGGGCAGGCGGATCGCCTCGCCGGGGCCGACGACGGCGGTGGGGGACACCATGAACATCAACGGTTCCTCCGGCAGGGGTTTTCCCTGCTCCCTGGCGTGTTCCCGGTAGTTGAGCCCGATGGCGATCAGCTTGTTGGGAACCAGAGGGGCGAGCAGGCGAACCTCTCCCGCCGGCAGGGACTCCCCCGTTTCGGAAAAAGCGCCGAACAGCTCCCCCTCCACCGGATGGATCCTCCCCTCGCGCCACACGCCGTAACCGACGGTTCCTCGATGCTCGTATCGGACAATTTTCATCGTTCATCCCCTTTTCCGATGACTTGCAAGGTCTAACAGCCGGAATGCCTGGGAGAGGCCGCTTCACCGGTCTCTCCCGGACCGGCCGGAGCCTCAATGGCCGGCGAATTGGATGGCCAGCTGGATCAGCGTGCGGACCCCAACTCCCGTGCCTCCTTCGCCGTGTATGCCCCGGGCTTTTCTGGAATGAACGGTTCCCGCGATATCCAGGTGAACCCAGGGCGTCTCCCCGACAAACTGTTTGAGGAACAGCGCTCCCTGGATCGCTCCGGCTTCGGAAATTCCGCCGTGGTTTCTCAGATCAGCCACCGAACTGCGCAGCCATTCCTCGTACTCCTGGACCAGGGGAAGCTCCCACACCCTCTCTCCGGCCAAGCGGGCGGCCATCTTCACTTCCTCGCCCCAGGAAGCGTCATTGGTCATCAGGCCCGTCACTTCCCTGCCCAGAGCCACCACAATCGCTCCCGTGAGGGTGGCCACATCCACCAAACGGGTCGCGCCCAGCCGGCGGGCGTAGGCGAGGGCGTCGGCCAGGATCAGCCTTCCCTCGGCGTCGGTGTGCTCGATTTCAATGGTTTTCCCGCTGAAGGACCGGATCACGTCCCCCGGGCGAAATCCCCTTCCATCCACCAAGTTCTCACAGGTCGGGACCACCGCGATCACATTGCCGTGGGGCTTGAGGGAACCGATTCCCTCCATCGCGGCGATCACCGCGGCGGCGCCGGCCATGTCCTCCTTCATCCTGTTCATGGACTTGGCAGGCTTCACCTGGATGCCTCCGCTGTCAAAGGTGATGCCTTTACCCACCAGTCCCAGCACCTCTTTGTTCTCCGGCGCGCCGTAATAGGAGAGGACGATCATCCGGGGAGGATTGTCGCTTCCCCGGGAGACGGCCAACAGCCCGCCCATGTTCATCGCTTCGATCCGGTTTTCATCCAGGATATCCACCTTCAGACCGTGCCGTTTCGCCACCTCCGCGGCCTGATCCGCCAAGGCTGCGGGAGTGAGGCGGTTCGCCGGCTCGTTGACCCAGGTGCGGGCCAAATTGGTGGCGCGGGCGAACACCTTCCCCCGCTCCAGGCCGGCATTCGCTCCGGAGGCGGACAAGCCGGAAAGGGAGAGAAAAACGGTGGCGAGGGAAGATTCCTTCTTTTCTCCCCTGTACCCCCCGTAGGTATACGCCCCGAGCTCCACACCCTCCACCGCCGCCTGAACGAGGTCGGAAACATTTTTTCCTTCCGCGAGGGACTCGGGCAACGCGATTCCCAGATGCTTCAACCCCCGTTCCACCGCCCTCCGGGCGACGGCAGCAAACCCGTTGCGCAGGCGGTCCGCATCCAGCTCCTTTTCTTTTCCCATTCCCACGACAAAAACCCGTTTGGCGGGAATTTTGTCCCAGGTGTGCAACAGGGTGATCTCCCCGTTTTTTCCGGTGATTTCTCCATCGGCAATCAACCGGGAAATCCGGAAATCCAGCATCTCATCCACTGCCCTTACATCTTCGCGAACGGCCTTTCCTTCTTCGGTGTGCAGGACGACAATCCCGTCAACGGCCAATTGGGGCAACGGTTCCTGGGTCACTTTCCACTCCACAGTCCCGGCCTCCTTCTCCCTTGATGGATTGCAACAGAAAAAGTGTACCTCTTGCGAGATACACTTCAACCTTCGACACGATGTTTCCCAATCCTTTTCGGAAGGCCGGATTTTCTGAAAGCGACCCCCGCCTACAGAGCTTCCAGCATCAACATTTCCCGGCGAAGTTCCTCCAGGCGTGCCTTGCACTGATCGATTCGGTGAGTGTTGTTTTCGATCAAAGCTTCGTAAAGAAGGGCCAGCTCGTAATCCAGTTCCAGTCGGAGAACGGGGATCCGTTTCTCCGGTTCCCGGCACTTGTAAGCTTTAATCACATCTTCCACAGTTCCGCTGCCCCCCTTTTTGCGAATGGATGCCTCATCGGATCGGATGCGCCTTCATCCCCATCATTTTCCATCGGCGATTCTGGATACAGGATGCCCCCTTGGCGGTCAAAATAAACCCCCGCACACCCTATAAGGAAACCAAACCGCCCGCAACGGCGGAAAAAGCCGGCATCCTCCTTTTTCGGATCCGACAAAATGGCGGAGGAACGGGGACTCTTTCTTTCACCATACGTTCCGCTCTCAGAGAAGGTAACGGCCCCTTCCCCCATTGCGCACCATCCATGTTTTTCCGTTCTGTTCTCCTTTATGCTAGAATGAAGAAAAGCGCTTGGCAGGTGAAAAACCATGAAACCGACCGGTTTCACCAAGGAAGATTTCGAAGTCTTTGCGATCCCCGGCCTCGACTCCCGGATGGAAGCCCTGAAAGCGCGCATCCGTCCGAAGTTGGAAGCGATCGGGGAAGCCGTGGTTCCCTTCCTCTCCTCCCGGCTCGGGGAACCGGTCTACGCCCACGTGGCCAAACACGCCCGGCGGACCGTCCATCCTCCGGATGACACCTGGGTGGCCTGGGCGACCAACAAACGGGGATACAAGGCTCACCCCCATTTCCAGACGGGGCTGTGGCAAACCCATTTGTTCGTCGTGTTCGCCCTGATTTACGAATCCCCGGACAAGGGAGCCTTCGCCCGCAACCTGAAAGAACGGCTGAATGAAATCTGGCCGTCGATTCCCGACCATTTCCTGCTGTCGGAGGATCACACGAAACCGGAAGCGGTCCGGAAGGGAGATTTGTCCCTCGACCAGGTGCGGCAGCGGCTGGACCGGCTGGAAACCGTGAAAAAGGCGGAGTTTCTGTGCGGCATCCACCTGGACCGCAACGACCCGGTGGTGGGGGATCCGGATCGCCTCGTAAGCACCATTGAAGAGACCATCGACAAGCTCCTTCCCCTCTACCGGCTCGCCGCGAGCGTGCGGGTTACCCAAGGATAAATCGAAAACGAGGAAAGAAACCGATGAAGCTGACTCCATGCTGAGGGAGGGACGCGATTTTCCGCCTCTTCTCCAATGCAGCAGGGGTTGCTGGGCGGAAAACCGTTCCGTTCCGGCATCGTCAATAAACTGAGAAACCCGCTCCAACGGCGGGTTTCTGTCGTCGGGAGCCGTATGCTCCCCATCAATGCTTCCGTGAGTGCCGTTTACAAGCGGAATCCGCCGTCCGCTCCAAGGCGCCTGCAGTCCTCATCCACCTTGCCTGACAACCAGGGTTCCCCGCATCAACACGTCGACCGGACTCCCCAGCCATACCGATGGGGACGAAGAACTCCATCTGAGCCGGATACATCCCCTTTTTTCCGATCCCGCCGGTCCTTGCTCCACCCGCACCCTCTCCGACAATCCGAGGGACTGAAACCGATGGTAACCGATCAAACCGAGGGCCGCTCCTCCGGTCGCCGCATCTTCACCGCCCTTGAGGGAAGTGGTAAAGACGCGGAGAGCGACGTGCCCCTCATCCATCACGGCAAAAAAGCAAAGACCCGTCCAGCCGTGCCTCCGGCACTCCCGCAGGATGATTTCGGACGAAAAGGTCAACCGATACAGAATGCCCGGGGAACGAAGGGGGATGTACAGCCTTTGCCTGCCGACGCCGGTGACGGCCGGTTCCCCGCCCAAAAGTTGTTCCTCCAGACCCAGCCGGTGGAGCACGGACCGATCCTTTAGCCGACGGGCCTTGTCCACATCCTGCCGGATCCAGTATTGTCCCTCGTCCCGATGCACCGTGACGGGACCGATCGCCGTCTCAAAGGGGCAATCCTTTCCCGCCTGCAGGCAAGCGGCCCCGGCCAAGAGGGTCTGGGTGCAGAAGGTCAGTTCCTCGTAGGGAGAGAAGGTCCGGTGCATCCAATTTCCCGAGGCGCTTTTCCAGACAAAACACGTATCCGGCAATCCCAACCGGCGGGCGACAAACTGACAGTCCCGGGGACGGGGGGGCGACGGACAAACCACCACCCCCGTCAGATTCCCCGGCATCGATTCCCGGTGAAACACCCTGGCCAGATAGACCTCCTCCACTTCCGATCCCTCCCCTTGCCGAAAAGTCTCAAATTCCCAGTTTCTCTTTCAGAAATTGTCCGGTGTAGGAAGCCTCGACCCGTGCCACCTCCTCCGGTGTTCCCTCCGCCACCAGGTTTCCTCCCGCCTCTCCTCCTTCCGGCCCGAGGTCGATCACCCAATCGGAACCGCTGATCAGATCCAGGTGATGTTCAACCAAAATCACGGTATGGCCCGCATCAACCAGTTTGTTCAGGAGAACGTGCAACCGCCGGACGTCACCCGGGTGCAATCCCGTCGTCGGTTCATCCAGCAGGTACAGGGCATGGCTTCGGGCTTTCCTGCTCAACTCCTTCGCCAATTTGATCCGCTGGGATTCGCCCCCCGACAGGGTGTTGACGGATTGTCCCCACTTCAGGTAGCCCAGGCCCACTTCCCTCAGCAATTCGGCCGTTTCCGTGATGACGCCGTGGTCATCGAAGACGGACAGGCTTTCCTCAACGGTCATGTCCAACACATCGGAAATGGAGTACCCCTTGTATTCGACGCGAAGCACCTCCTCCTGAAACCGCCTGCCGCGGCAGGCCGGACAGTGCACTTCCACCTCGGCAAGGAAATGCATGTACACCGGAACGACGCCGAGTCCCTGACACTTTTCACACCGCCCTCCGGGAGAATTGAAGGAGAAATGCTTGGCGGTCAAACCGGCGCGCCTGGCTTCCGGCAAACCGGTGTACCATTTTCTCAGATGGGTGTAGACGTCGGTATAAGTGGCCACGTTGGATCGTTTCATGCGCGTCAGAGGGGATTGGTCCACGGTGATCAGCTGCCCGACCCCCTTCCATCCGGAGATCTCCCTGCACCCGACGGGACTCCCCTTTTGCCAAGAAGCGGCCAGCACGTCAAACAGAAGCGTCGATTTCCCCGATCCCGACACACCGGTCACGGAGATCAGGCAGCCGAGGGGAAACGATACCGTGATCCCCTTCAAATTTCGAAGAAACGCCTCCCGGATCGTCAGCAGGCGGCCGTTTCCCTTCCTTCGTTCCCGTTTCGCGGGCCGGCCCGCCTCCCTGAAATGGGCTCCGGTCACCGATTTCGGATTGCGAATCAAATCGGCCAATCGTCCCTGACCGACCACCTCGCCCCCCAAGCTCCCGGCACCCGGCCCCATGTCGATGACGTGATCCGCCGCCTCGATCACCTCTTCATTGTGCTCGATCACCAAAAGCGTGTTTCCCGTTTCCTTCAGCCGCTTCAACACCCGGATGAGCCCCCGCGTATCCCGGGGGTGAAGACCCACGGTCGGCTCGTCCAGCACATACACCACACCGGTCAATCCCGAGCCGAGAACGGAAGCCAGCCGCAGCCGCTGCATCTCCCCGCCGGAGAGGGTCCCCGCCGGTCGGTCCAGCGACAGATAACCGAGGCCCACCTCCACCAGTCGCCCCATGCGCACAATGATTTCCTGCAAGATCGATTCCGTCAGACGTCGCTGTTGTTGAGTCAGCTGCTCCAGCACGGCACGGGCCCAATTCCGGGCGTCAGCGACCGAGCGCGAAGCGACTTCATCGATCGATAACCCGCCCACCGTGACGAGCCGACTCTCCTTTTTCAAACGGGTTCCCCGGCAATCGGGACAGGTTTTGGACTCAAACAATGCGGCTTCGGAAGATTCCCCGCCCTTTTCCCGGTACCTCCTCCAGATGCCCGTGATGACCCCCTCAAATTTTCCCTTTCTCACCGTCTTCGGCGGTTTCACCTCCGGGAAATGCCGCTTGAATTCTTCGCTTTCCACACCGTACAGGAGCAGGTCCCGCTGGGCCCGGCCGTACTCCTTGATCGGGGCATGTTCATCGAACGCAAGCCCGTAATGCGCGGCCGCCGCCTTCAGGATGGCCGTTTGATAATCGATGACGAAATCGTGCTGCCAAATCAGCACTCCCCCGTCCCGCAGGCTCCGGTTTTCGTCCAAAACGGCCGCTTCATCCAGGGTGACGATTTGACCCAACCCGCTGCAGGCGGGACACGCCCCCTCGGGCTTGTTGAAGGAGAAATGGGCCATCGTCCATTTCTCCACGGGCTGACCGCATCGGGGACACGAAATCCTTCCGGGCTCCTCCGCCTCCAAAGCATCTCCTTCCGGAGTGGGAACGATCGCCGTCCCGCAGGACGGGCAGGGGCGCGTTCCCGCCTTGGCGAACAGGATGCGGACCAACGTGTAGATGTCCGTCACGGTTCCCACCGTGGACCGGGGATTCCGGTTCGCCGCCTGCCGTCCGACGCTGATCGCCGGCGAAAGCCCGCGGATGGCGTCCACCTTCGGCTTGCTGATGGATTCCGCCGTGATCATCCCCCGGGATTCCAGATACAACCGCTGGCATTCCCTGAGAAGCGTATCCATGACCAGGGTGGATTTCCCGGAACCCGAGGGGCCGGTGACCACCACCAACTGATTCTTGGGAATGTTCAGAGACACATTCTTCAAGTTGTGCTCCCGGGCACCGCGCACCTCGATATGATTCCTCCCTCATGGCTTGACTTCGCACATCCATTCTATTACATTCGTGCAAGTACTAAACTTTAAGGAATTTTGCCCCGAAATGACGGGAGTTCTCAATGCATAACCTTTCTAGCGTGGTTGAATGTTCATCTATAATGTTGTTCAGAGGGGAAAAGGACCGACATGAGACCGATCGATATCGCCAGAAGGTTGAACATCAGCACCAGCACCCTGAGGAACTACGAAAGCCTGGGACTGGTTCCCCCCGTCCCGCGGGCGGCAAACGGTTACCGGGTGTACACGGAAGAACATGTGGCCTATTTTGAATGCATCCGGGCCATGATCCCGGGCTTCGGCATTCCCATCACCCGGGAAGTGGTGCGAAAGCTGCAGAAGCAGGAGGTTGATGAAGCCCTCTGGTTGGTGAACGAGCAGCAGGCGCTGCTTCATCGGGAAAAGGTTTTGACGGAAAAAACCATCCGCCTGCTGGAAACCGATGAGCTGGACAAACTGGAATGGAACAGAAAAAGAAAATGGATGACCATCGGAGAGGCGTCCCGGGAGACGGGCGTGCCCAGCTCCTCCATCCGGCACTGGGAAAGGGAAGGGCTGCTCTCGTTGCCGAGGGATCCGGAAAACGGCTACCGCCGGTTGTACCCCTCCCACATCCGACAGATCCTGATGATCCGCATCCTGCGCAACGCCGATTATCCCATCCATGTGATCCGGCAAGTGATGAAGGAACTGGGACACAACCACCTGGAAAATGTCCGGAAAGTGGCCCGGGATTCCCTGGTCAGACTGAACGACATCAACCGCTGTCAAATGCTGGGAGTGCACTATTTGTACCGGTTGTGCTGTTTGATATCGAACTGGTGACAGGCAAAATTCCTTCGCCCAGGGGGTGGACATGATCGTACTGGAACATTCGCCCCATCAGGAGCAGTTTATCCGGGCGGTATTCGAAAATGCCCATTATTGTCTGGTGATCGTCGACGACCGGGGATACATCATCTATTTGAATGAAAGCTATTGCCGATTTCTGGGGGTAAAGAGGGAGGAAGCCGTCGGGAAACATGTCACCGACGTGATTGAAAACACGAGGATGCACATCGTCGTTCAGACCGGCAAGGAGGAAATCGCCGACCTGCAGTACATCCGGGGAAACTACATGATCGCCAACCGCATCCCCGTGTGGTCCGAAGGGAAAGTGATCGGTGCCATCGGAATCGTCCTCTACCGCGACACCCAGGAATGGATGAAGATGAACAGCCACATCAAATCCCTCCTGCTGGAAGTGGAACAATACCGGAAACGGCAAAAAAAATCCCATGGCGCCATCTACTCCCTCCACGACATCATCGCCATATCCCCGCAAATGATCGAATTGAAAAACAAGGTGAAGCGGATCGCCGCCGGTAATGCCTCCGTCCTGATTACCGGAGAAAGCGGCACCGGAAAAGAGCTGTTTGCCCACAGCATCCATCAACTCAGCGAAAGAAGCGGAAAACCCTTTGTCACCGTCAACTGCGCCGCCATCCCCGAACATTTGATGGAGTCGGAATTGTTCGGCTATGAGCCCGGCGCTTTCACCGGTGCCCGCAAGGAAGGCAAGATAGGCAAATTCCAGATCGCCGACGGCGGCACGATCTTTTTGGACGAAATCGGGGACATGCCCCTGTCCGCCCAGGTGAAGATTTTGCGCGTCCTTCAGGACGGCGAAATCCAGCCCGTCGGGGCGGTGAAGCCTCGAAAAGTGGATGTCCGGGTGATCGCGGCCACCAACCAACCCCTGGAGGAACTGGTACGGGAAAAGCGATTCCGGGAAGATCTGTTTTACCGGATACACGTAATCCGGCTTCACATCCCTCCCCTGCGCGAAAGGAAGGAAGACATCCGGGCGCTGACGATGTTTTTCCTGCACAAAATCAGCGAGCGGACGGGGAAGCGGGTCGTCGACGTAGAGGATTCGGTGATGGAGCGGTTTCAGGAGTACCGCTGGCCCGGCAACGTCCGCGAGCTGGAAAATGTGGTGGAAGCCGCCGTGCACTTGACAAACCGTGAAATCATCACTTTGGAGGATCTTCCGGAACATTTGCTGATCGAGCCGGTCCGTCTGGAGGAGCACGGCAATTTAAAGGAAATTTTGGAACGGACCGAAAGGCAAGCCATCGAATTGGCCCTGCACAAGGCCAAGGGCGATAAATTGAAAGCGGCCAAAATTCTGGGAATCGGGAAATCGACCCTTTACGAAAAACTGAAAAAACACGGCCTGTAATCGTTCCGGATTTCCGGAAACCCTCCGGAAAACCGGAAATGCGCCAAAACGAAGGGATGCACCTCCTTCGGAACCCAACCTTTCCGGAAATACGGAAAAGTGAGACAACTGATCGGGAGGCGGGAGACCATTTTTTCGCCCGGCGACCTCCTCCTGTGGATTCGAAACAATAATCGCTTCCCGCTCATTTCGGCATCCTGACCTTTCCGGCATTCCGGAAAGGTTTTTTTGTGGCGGGACATCCTCCTATTTCGGCCCCCCTCGCGGCGGATCTTCCTTCCCTCCCGGTTGGCACATCTTTTGCACGATCGATGATTGAAGACTGAAAAAAGAAAAAGGGGGAATCGCGCGATGGTCGAAGACAAGGTGCTGTTGATCACGGGGGCGGCCAGCGGCATCGGTCATGAGATCGGCCGTCACTTCCTGAGACACGGGGCCAAGGTGGTGTTTACGGATATCGATGAAGGGAAGCTGACGGAAAAGACGGCGGAACTGAAGCGTCAGGGCCATGACTGCCTCGGGGTGAAATGCGACGTCACCGTCGAGGAGGAATTGAAGCGAGCCATCGCTGCGACGGTGGACACCTACGGCACCGTAGACATATTGATCAACAACGCCGGCCTGCAGCATGTGGCGAGGATCGAAGAGTTCCCCACCGAACGATTCGAGTACCTTCTCAAAGTGATGCTGGTGGCCCCCTTCATGGCCATCAAGCACGTGTTTCCCATCATGAAGAAGCAAAGGTACGGGCGCATCATCAATATCGCGTCCATCAACGGTTTGATCGGCTTCGCGGGAAAGGCGGCCTACAACAGCGCCAAGCACGGAGTCATCGGGTTGACCAAGGTGGCGGCGCTGGAAGCGGCGGATTCGGGGATCACCGTCAACGCCCTGTGCCCGGGTTATGTGGACACGCCCCTGGTCCGCGGCCAATTTGAAGACCTGGCCAGGACCCGGAACATCCCGGTGGAAAAGGTGCTGGACGAAGTGCTGTATCCCCTGATTCCCCAAAAACGGCTGCTGTCGGTCCGGGAAGTCGCCGACTACGCCCTGTTTTTGGCCAGCGACAAGGCCAAGGGGGTCACGGGGCAGGCGGTCGTCCTGGACGCGGGATACACGGCCCAATAAGCGGGCCCACCACATGACAGAGAAAGGGGAGATCCGATGCTCGGCATCCTGCTTGGACTGGCGGTATTGATGGTATTGGCTTACCGGGGATGGTCCATCATCTGGATCGCTCCGGTTTCGGCGGGGGTCGTCGCCCTGACCGGCGGCCTCGACCTGCTGGACGCCTACAAGGATACGTACATGGGCGGCTTCGTCGGCTTCGCCCGACAATGGTTCCCGGTCTTCATGCTCGGCGCCGTCTTCGGAAAGTTGATGGAAGATACGGGAATGGCCCAATCGGTGGCCGTTTCCCTGTCCAGATTGATCGGAAAGAAGCGGGCCATCCTAGGGGTGTTCCTTGCATCCGCCGTCTTAACCTACGGTGGAGTCAGTCTGTTCGTGGTCGTGTTCGCCGTGTATCCCCTGGCCGTAAGCCTCTTCCGGGAGGCCAACCTCCCCCGGCGGCTGATCCCCGGCACGGTGGCCCTGGGGGCCTTCACCTTCACCATGACGGCCATGCCCGGAACTCCTCAGATTCAGAACCTGATCCCGATGCAGTATTTCCACACCACGCCGACGGCCGCCCCGGTCATCGGAATCGTGGCCAGTCTGATCATGGGAGTGGGAGGCTATCTGTATCTTCGCCGGCGGGAAAAGGTTCTGTTGGCCCGAGGAGAGCATTTTACGGAACCGGACCGGCAAAAGGTGGTTGCGGAGCAGGAACATAAACTCCCGAACCCCCTGCTGTCCCTGCTGCCTTTGATCACCGTCCTGATCACTTTGAACCTGCTTCGCTGGGACATCATCGTCGCCCTGTTGTCGGGAATTTTGCTCATCCTGATTCTCAATTTCCGAAAAGTGAAATCCTTCGTCCAGGCCATCAATGAGGGAGCCGTCGGCTCCGTCACGGCCATCATCAACACCAGCGCGGCGGTGGGCTTTGGAACCGTCGTCAAAGCGGTTCCCGGCTTCGAAACCTTAACCAGCCTGCTGATCAACATGAAGGGGAACCCCTTGATTTCCGAAGCGATCGCCGTCAATTTGCTGGCAGGGGCGACCGGATCCGCCTCCGGCGGCATGGGGATCGCCCTGGAGGCCCTGGGACAGAAGTATTATGAACTCGCCCTCTCCACCGGCCTTTCGCCGGAGGCTTTCCACCGGATCGCCTCCCTAGCGTCCGGCGGCTTGGACACCCTCCCTCACAACGGGGCGGTGCTGACGCTCCTGACCATCACCGGCATGACCCACAGGGACAGTTATCTGGACATCTTTGTGGTATCGCTTCTCATCCCCCTTCTCTCCGTCGCCATGGCTATCCTCCTGGCAACCTTCGGCATTTATTGATCCCGCATGCGGACCTTACGTCATGCATACAGGCAAATCCGGCATGAAAATGCCGGGTTTGTCTTTTCAAAGGGCAGAATACCGCGGTCAATCGGACCTCCGGCATCCGGTCCAAAAATGGCCCAAAAAGAAAAACCCGCATTTTGCGGGCTCGCGCCTCAATCGTCGTCATTGCTGCCGTTTTCCATGAATATGGACGTCAGCGTGCCTGCGAAGATCTGATTCACGCCCAATCCCAGCCCTGCAATCACCACTTGTCCCGCCCCTCCCTTGCAGTTGTCAGTTTCATCTTACGGTTGCCGGCATCGCCGCTATCCTTTCCGGTATCCGGATGAGAATTGGTTGGGATACTTCCGGAGCCGGAAACATCCGGTCACGGAAATTTTCCGACCATTCGCCCCTTTTGTTTGACGTTGTATTATAACAATAATATAATATGGATATATTATATAACAGGCCCTGCCGGACAAAAAAAGAAACCCGCCCGAAGGCGGGAAATGATGGGTGCTTTTGATCAGCGATAGCTCTGCAGCAGGGCCTGTGTGTCTTCCTCCTTCAGCTGAAGATCCACCTTGACCGTAGCCACTTCGCTGGCCCCGATCATCTCCTCGTGGAAAACGGGGCGTTCCTGCTTGTACAGGACTCCGGTGACCACTCCTCCCGTTTCATGCAAGAGCCGGAGGGCTCCTTCGCGGTCGGTGGGATCGTAATCCTCCCGTTCATCCACGTTGACCAGCTTTTCCTTGAACCAATCGTAGGTGTTCACCTTGTTGAAGGTGACGCACGGGCTGAAGCAGTTGACCAGGGCGAAACCGCGATGGCGGATCGCTTCCTCGAAAAGGCGCGTCATCTGTTTGACATCACCGGAAAAGGCCTGAGCCACAAAGCTGGCGCCGTTGACGATGGCGGTTTCCACCGCCTTGACCGGTTCCTCCGCGGAACCTTTGGGCGAAGTCTTCGATTTGAACCCGCGCTCGCTGGTCGGGGAAAGCTGTCCGGTGGTCAAACCGTAGATGTGGTTGTCCATCACGATATAGGTCAGGTCGATGTTCCGCCGCACCGCGTGGACAAAGTGGCCCATCCCGATCCCGTAACCGTCGCCGTCTCCCCCGGCGGCGATCACCGTGAGATCCTGGTTGGCCAGTTTCACCCCCGTCGCCGTGGGCAAGGCCCGCCCGTGGAGGCTGTGGAAACCGTAGGAACCGAAGTGTTGGGCGATTTTCCCCGAACATCCGATCCCCGAAACCAGAACCACTTCCTCCGGCGCCAGCCCCAGGTCGGCGCATGCCTTCTGCAGGGAGGACAACACCGCATAGTCGCCGCATCCGGGGCACCAAGTGGGCCGGTTATTCGTGCGGAAATCTTTGATGGTCGCCATCACGCCGTCACCCCTTCCTCCTGATGGACATGTCCGAGGATCTCCTTCACCGTGAAGGGATCTCCGCTAAATTTCAGGCAGCTGACGATTTTGTCGTGAAAACCGACCCGGGCGCGGATCCGTTCGGCAAGCTGGCCGGTGGCGTTGTTCTCCACCACCAGGATGCGCTCCGCTCCCTCAAGAATCCGCCTGACCGACGCATCCGGGAAGGGATTGAGCACCCGGAGCTGCAGGTGACCGGTTCGGATTCCCCGGCTGCGCAGGATTTCCACGGCTTCCCGGATCTGGGCGGCGGTGGATCCGAAACCGACCAGCGTCCACTCGGTTTTTTCCGGGCCGTCGTAGCTGTAGCCGATGGCATCGGCGTCAAAGCCCTTCAGCTTGCGCAAGCGTTTACGCATCTGCTCCACCCGGGTCCGGGGATCCTCGATTTCCTCGATGGCACCATCATCGTGCTCGTTGCTCAGCGCCACGAAGCGTCCGTTTTTCTGGCCCGGAATCGAGCGCTTGGAAATCCCCGACTCGGTCACGGTGTAGCGGCGATACGCCCCCGGGGCCAACTGGGCCAGCTCCTCGTCGGAAATCAACTCGCCGCGATCGATGCGAATCGACGAGAAATCAATCGCTTTCACGGGCACCGATTGTTTGGACATGCCCAGGAACATGTCGGTGGCAATAATCACGGGGCATTGATACTTCTCCGCCAGATTGAAGGCTTCGGCGGTGTAACGGAAACACTCCTCCACGGAGGTGGGGGTGAGAACGATCCGCGGAATCTCCCCGTGGGAACCGTACAACAATTCATTCAGGTCCGACTGCTCCGTCTTGGTCGGCAAACCGGTTCCCGGACCGCCCCGCATCACATCCACCACCACCAGCGGGGTCTCGGTGATGCCGGCCAGGCCGATCGCCTCCTGCATGAGGGAAATGCCCGGGCCGGAAGTGGAAGTCATCGCCCGCACCCCCGCATAGTTGGCGCCGATCGCCATGATGCAGGCGGCAATCTCATCCTCCGCCTGAATCACTTTTCCGCCGAACCGGGGGAAATGGGCCAGCGCCGCATACATGATCTCCGTCGCGGGCGTGATCGGGTAAGCGGCCAGAAAACGGCATCCGGCAGCCAGCGCTCCCAAGGCGACGGCCTCGTTCCCGGAAAGGAACAGATGGCCTCCCCCGTCTTCTTCGGGTTCCGGATCCGGCAGCTTCTTCAGCTGGCCGAAATGGGCGAGGGCATAGTCATACCCCTTTTTCACGGCCTCCTTGTTCTTGGCGACCACCTGCTCCCCTTTCTTGCCGAAGCGATCCTCGATCAACGAATCGAAGGCGTCCGGCGAAAGACCGACCAGACCGGCGGACACGCCGCAAGCGATCATGTTTTTCATGATCGGGCTGCCCACTTCCTTGGCCATCTCCGTCACCGGAACCGGACAGAGGCGGATGTCTTTGCCCTCCGGGACCTTGAGGGACCGAATCCGGCTCGAGTCGTAAATGAGAGCCGCCCCTTCGTTCAGCTCCCAGCCGTTTTCATCCACTGTCCGCTGATCGAAAGCGATCAAAATGTCCAATCCGTCTCCATGATATCCCGTCTTCCGGGGAGAGACGCGAACCTTGTAGTTGGTGTGTCCTCCTTTGATCAGGGACATGAAGTGACGATACGCAAAGACGTAATGTCCCCGCCTGTTCAGCGCCATGGCGAAAATCTCGCCGGTGCTGTCGATTCCCTCCCCCTGGGCGCCGCCCACTTTCCAGGTCAATTCTGTCATGGTCTGTTTCACCTTCCTCCCACTTTGATATATAACAGACCTCCGCTTTTCGGCGGACAGCGGTTTCAGCCGCTCCCTGTCAAGCTAAGCTTATCGAAATAACGCATTTTTTTCAACCGGGACGGAAAGGAACCCGACTCATTTTTCCCGAACCGGGGAAACTGTCTCAATCAATGCCAAAGAGGTGTTACATCATGTTTCTTTCCCCGAAACATCCCTGCAAAAACATTCGAAATTCCGGCCGGATGATGACCCGAGATTCCGCGCAAGAGGTGGATTTTACCGTCGCCTGCCGAGCCAAATATCCCCTTTTGATCTCCCCGGGCATCTGCTATACTTATTGTCGTTAATTCTGGAAAGGCAGGCGGAAACACCCTTGAACAACCGGCAACAACGCACACCACTGTTTACGCGGCTGAAGGAACACGCGGCAAGAAACCCCCTTCAATTCCACATTCCCGGTCACAAAAAGGGACAGGGGATGGATCCGGAGTTTCGCGACTTCATGGGAGAGCGCGCGCTGTCCATCGATCTGATCAACATCGCTCCGCTGGACGATTTGCATCATCCCCACGGCCCCATCCAGGAGGCGCAAAAGCTCGCGGCGGAGGCCTTCGGGGCGGATCACACCTTCTTTTCCGTCCAGGGCACCAGCGGAGCGATCATGACGATGGTTCTTTCCGTCTGTGAACCCGGCGACAAAATCATCGTGCCGCGAAACGCGCACAAGTCCGTATTGTCCGCCATCATTTTGGCCGGGGGACATCCCGTGTTTGTTCATCCGGTGATGGACGAGCAGCTGGGAATCGCCCACGGCGTCACCGTTCAGGACGTGGAACGGGCCCTGCGGAATCATCCGGATGCCAAAGCGGTCCTTCTCATCAATCCGACTTACTACGGAATCGCCGGAAATCTGGCGGAAATCGTCCGCACGGTCCACCGGTGGAACATTCCCGTCCTGGTGGATGAAGCCCACGGGGTCCACACCCACTTTCACGAACGGCTGCCCCTGTCCGCCATGCAGGCCGGAGCGGACATGGCGGCCACCAGCATGCACAAGCTGGGAGGATCGCTCACGCAAAGCTCCATCCTCAATGTACGGTCTCAGCGGGTCAACCCCCGGCGCGTGCAGTCGATCATCAGCATGCTGACCACCACTTCCACGTCGTATCTCCTTTTGGCATCCCTCGATGCCGCCCGACGACAATTGGCCACGCGGGGGAGGGAAATGCTGGACCGGACCCTCTCTCTTGCCGCTTGGGCCCGGGAACGGATCAATGCCATTCCCGGCCTCACTTGTGTCGGAAGGGAAATTTTGGGGAGCGACGCCGTCTACGACCTGGATGAAACCAAATTGACCATTCACCTGAAAGGGCTGGGAATCACCGGATACGACGCGGAAAAGTGGCTCAGGAGCCGCTGGAACATCGAAGTGGAATTGAGCGATCTCTACAACATTCTCTGCATCATCACCCCGGGGGACACCCCGGAGACGATCGATACGCTGGTCCAAGCGCTCACGGAGCTTTCCAGGGAGTATTACACGGAGGACCGAAAGAACCGGATCCACATCCGTTTGCCGGACATCCCCGAACTGGTCCTTTCCCCGCGGGAAGCCTTTTACGCGAAAACCACCACGGTTCCCTTCGACGAATCCGCCGGAAGAATCATCGCCGAATTCATCATGATCTATCCCCCCGGCATTCCGGTTCTTCTCCCGGGAGAGCGAATCACCCAGACCAACATCAACTATATCCGGGAACACATGCGGGTGGGACTCCCGGTCCAGGGACCGGAGGACCCGGAGATCCGGATGATCCGCGTCATCGACGAATAGAACAAATAAAAAAACCCCTTTTGGGGTTCGACCCGCGTCCCCTGCGGACCGGGTTTTTTTATTCGAAAATGGCCGTTTTGTCTCCTTGAAGGATACAAGCTTCACCGCTTCTCCCGCGAAGCCTCTTCCTTGCATCCCGGGCACTTTCCGTACAAAACTCCGGTCTTTTCCGCATCCAGGTAATCGATGATCTCATCACAGCTTTGGCAGACGATCACTTCCATCGCACTTCGTCTCCTCTCCCGAGCTTTGATTGAAAGCGCTTCAATTGATATGACACTTATAGTATAATAAGTTATACCATATAGGTCAATATGGGGTCAATTGAGACCATATCTCCTGTAAAAAGCAAAAAAAGGGTGAATCGATTCACCCAGCCGCTGGCACAGTCCCCTTCCGGACACCGCGCCCGTCCGATCCGGCGGGGGAAGCGATTCACCCGGCTCCCTCATATTTCCGATTCGGATTCCATCGTAAGCGCCGGAAGATTGGTGCGGAAGAAAACGGACAGTTCCTCCGCCTCCTCGCGGGTCCGCAGATTGTACACCCGCTGGAGATACTCCAGATTTTCCGCGTCTTCCTGGGAAAGGAGCGACGACCGCCCGGTCTGCATGCAAACCACCAGGGGTTTTCCGAAAAACATCTTGGTATAGATGATCCCGAAATCGTAACGCCCGTGGTCGGACACAAAGCCCACGAAACGGACCTTCACCTTTTCGGACTCATCGTACAGGCGCTCGTAGTGGCTCATGTTCGATCCCCCTTCTGCTTGAGTTTTCTTCTCCCCGAATCACCCTCGCTTTCCTGTTTGGTTTTATCGGCTCATCCAAGGAAATACACGTCTCATTCCTTTACCCCATTTTTCGTACGTCCAAACACTCAATCATTTTGTGAAGAGTTGCATTCCTTCACCTTCGCCTCCAGCAGGGAGGCGATTTCGCGGAACAAAGCGAGATCTTCCCCGTCGATGTCGTCCTCCGGCTCCCCGATGACGACCAATTCCCCGATCAGATGATGCCCCTTGTAGAAGGGCACCAACACCTCCGTCCTCCGGCCGACCCGTTCCCGGACCAGTCTGCCTCGGGCTGCCGTCAAACTGTGCAATCCCTGTCCAAAGCGGATGACGGGAGGGTGTGAACTGTAACCGGCATAATGAAAACGGACAAACTCATGTCCCCGGGTGAGGTAGATGCCGACGTAGCGATACGCGGGGACGTGCTCATACAGGGTTTCGATCACGTAGCGGTACAATGCCTCAATGTCCCCGTCCAGCTTGTCCGCCATGACACCGATCTTCGATCGGATTTCATCCATGAGGTCCGCCTTGCGCATCGGATCCATCCCCCATCGACTCCTCCGGATGTTTTATCAGTGTACCACTTGCCGGGCGTTCAAACAACGCATTTTCCCAACATTCTTATGATTGAAACCGTCCCCTGATGGCCCCTCTTACATTCCATACCCGTCCCGATTGTAAAGGAATCCATCCAAGTGTTAAGATGAAATGGGGCTTCGGGCCCGAAACATCACGGGACTTTTCAACAAACCAGAGGTGGAAAACATGGACAACCGCGCATGGATTCGGTTGGTGGAAAATTCGACGCAGACGGAGGTCTCCCTGGAGGACGTCAAGGAGCGATTGGAGCGGTACGTGGACATGGCTTCCCGCACCGGACGCCAGCTGGGCTGGTCTTACGAGGAGGCCGCCTTTCCCTATACGATGGAGGAGCGGACGGAAAACGGAAACAGCTGGCTGATCCTCAAGGGGAAAGATCCCAAGATGTACCGCGGCCTGATCATCGGCGTCAAGCAGGAAGCCGCCGAAAAAGGAGGCCACCACACCATCCAGATCCTCCTTCCTCCCGGCGCCACCCACGGGGACAAGTCAAAGGCCAATGAATTTTGCCGCTACCTCGCCAAGGCGTTCCAGGGGGAGCTTCGCCTGTTTAACGGCCGGATTATGTATTTTTACCCCCGAAAATGACCCGAAAAACCCTTCCGCCGCTTCCCCGCCGACGGGCCGTCGCCCGTCGCTTCTTTTTTTTCAGACTGTTCGGTCACCCAAACCCGCGCCTCCACCTGCAAAATCTTCCTCTTCTCATCGGTGCCAAAAGCGGGTATCCTATAATAGGAACACTTGTTCGGAGGTGTGCGGGGCATGGCGCGAAGGCGAACCGTTCTGTTGGCGGATATGAACGCCTTTTACGCCAGTGTGGAGCAGGCCTTCAATCCTTCCTTGCGAAACCGTCCGGTCATCGTGTGCGGCGACCCTTCCCGGAGGCACGGCATCGTGCTGGCCGCTTCCTACGAAGCAAAGGCCTACGGAGTGGAAACCGGAATGCCCGTATTCGAGGCGAAGCGGCTTTGCCCCCCGGCCGAGCTGGTTCCTCCCCGCATGGCCACCTATCTTCGCGTGTCATCGCAGATCGTGGACATTCTGCACCAGTTTTCCCCGCTTGTGGAGCCGTTTTCCGTCGATGAAGCCTTTGTGGAACTCACCGGATGCGAAAAGCTGTTCGGAGACGGAATCCAGGCGGCTCGCCGCATCAAGGAACGAATCCTGCGGGAGACGGGAATTCGCTGTTCCATCGGGGTGGGCCCCAACAAACTGTTGGCCAAAATGGCCGCAGAAATGAAAAAGCCGGACGGGCTCACCGTCCTGACGGAACAAGACGTCCCCGAGCGGCTGTGGCCCCTTCCGGTCGTCCGGCTGTTCGGCGTCGGTCCGCGAATCTCCCGACACCTGCAGCGAATGGGCATCCGCACCATCGGAGATCTGGCCCAGGCGGATCCCGCCAGGCTCGAGCAGCGCTTCGGCATCATCGGCCGGGTTCTGCACTGCTCGGCCCGGGGCATCGATCCCAGTCCGGTCGATCCCCGCAGCCTGGATAAAAACCGGTCCATCGGTCATCAATTCACCCTGCCGCGGGATTACACGCGGGAGAGCGACCTTCGGACCGTCCTGCGCGAACTGGCGGAGGAAGTGGCCTCCCGGGCCCGCAAAGCCGGCTATACGGGCCGGACGGTCTCCCTCACCCTCCGGAGCTTCGATTTTGGTTCCGTCCACCGCTCCCTCACCCTTTCCGAACCCACGAACATCGGCCGGAAGATGTTTGAAGCGGCGGTGATCCTCCTCCGGCGCCACTGGGATCACCGGCCCGTCCGCCTGATCGGAATCACCTTGAGCAACCTGTCCTCCGACCGGATGATGCAAATGGACCTGTTCGGAAAGCGGGAAAGAGAGCAGCGGTTGGCGGAGGCCATCGACGCCATCCGCAACCGGTTCGGAACGACCAGCATCTTCTGGGCCCGCTCCCTCACCGGAGCCAGCGTCTTCGTCGACCGGGCCGGCAAAATCGGAGGACACCGCATCTGATCTACCGGTCCAGGACGCTTTGGAGAATGTGGCGGCGCTCCGCGGGGGTGAAGCCCTCCCAAAGCCACTCGCCGTAAATGAGCAGGTCCAGGTGGAGGTGCATCCCCGCATTGCTGCGTTTCACCCCGTCGCTGGTGCCCGAGTTCCCCACATAACCGATGACTTCTCCCTTTTTCACCCTTTTTCCGACGGTGATGTCGCCCTGAATGCTGCTCAGGTGGCAATACCGGGAGAGAACCCCCTTTTCGTGCTGGATCCATACGGACCGTCCCCGCATCTTGTCGAGGATGTATTGCGGCGTCTGTCCCTCGTTTTGAACGCCGATCGAAAGATAGCGGTTCCGCTCCGCCTCCGACATCTCCTGATAGTCGTGGTCGGCGCGGACAACCACCCCGTCCGCCACCGCAAGCACCGGCGTCCGGGAATCGATGGAAATCCCGCTGGTCCAGCTGAAATAATCCAGCCCCTCATGAACTCCGTTCCGGTAGGGGCGGGGAGCGCCGGGAAGGTGGGAATCCTTCGTGCTCACCCGGGCGCCCTGAATCGGAGTGTCCAGAAAAGACAGGTAATCGATCAAAGCGCGGGCGTCCCCCTTGGGGATTTCCCGCCGCCCGGTTTCCGCCATGGCCGGAACCGAGGCGTTTTGTTCGATGAGGGCGCGGTCTTCGCGGATTTCCACCTGCCTTCCCAACCCTTCCTCCACCACGACGGCGGGGATCCGTATCTCTCCCTTGCGGATAATGGGATATGCCTCCACGGGAAGATAAACGCCGTTACGGCTCAGCACGGGCGCTTCCCTCAACATGGTCAGTTGGACCTTGCCCTGGCGAATCGTGAGAACCCCTTCCCGGGCATCATACTCGTAATCGATTCGCAGCTTCTCCTTCAGGTCGGACAGCCGGAAGGTGACAATTCCCTCTTCCTTCCGGAAGGGAACCTCCACCTTGGCGGACAGCCTTTCCTCCTTTTCCGGCTTCTCCGGGCGGGGAGGAGGGGAAGCCGTCTGCTCTTGCGGCTTCACCGGTTCGCGATGCCACGGCAGGTGCTGATTCAAGAGATTAAACGGAACAAACAGCCACAAAAAAACAACGAGAATCGCCACCGCGACGAGTAAACTAGGTTTGCCCATGGGGATCTCCTTACCCGAGTTTTATCCCTCTCATTTTAACACAGTCCGGATGCGCCGACCAGAAATCTCCTTTCCAGAAAACGGAATGCGGAAAGGCGCGCGAAAAGAAAAAAAGCAAAAGCACCTCGCAAGCGAGGTGCTTTTTGATGGTGGGCAGTATAGGACTCGAACCTATGGCCTCTTCCGTGTCAAGGAAGCGCTCTCCCTCTGAGCTAACTGCCCAAAACGGTGGATCATGGTGGGCCCAACAGGACTCGAACCTGTGACCAATCGGTTATGAGCCGACCGCTCTACCAACTGAGCTATAGGCCCACATCCTGGCGGAGCTGACGGGATTCGAACCCGCGATCTCCTGCGTGACAGGCAGGCATGTTAGGCCTCTACACCACAGCTCCGCGGGAACGGGCTGATCGCCCGCTTCTCCCATGCATTTGGTTGCGGGGGCAGGACTTGAACCTGCGACCTTCGGGTTATGAGCCCGACGAGCTACCGACTGCTCCACCCCGCGCCGAAGACTTCAAGTGAAGGACAGCTATAAATATACACCATGTGAACGAATAATGCAAGGGGTTTTTTTAATTTTTTTTGCTTCCTTTTTCATCCTTGCGCCAGATGTAACGGACCCCGTAGCGCCCGCCCTTGGAGCGGAAAACCTCCACCTCCGCCGGACTGTCGTATCCGTAAACCCACCAGTCCTCCGTCATCCGCGCGGCCAGACATCGGGCTTGAAAGCGGGAATCGTACAATTTGGCCCAGTAAATCCAGCAGCTCATGGTCTCCACTCCTTCGGGATGAACGAAATCCGCTTTCTCCACAAAATAGTGTGTCTACCCGATGCCGGTTTCATGCCGCCCGGTCCCTTGCGCTTTAATGAAACGCATTCGCTCCGTTTTTCCCGCCCCGGCGGTCTTGGGTCCGATCAGCCAGCGCTTCTGTCCCTCAACTCCTCCGCCTCCAGCTGCTCCTCCTCATCCCTCAGCCGGTGGGCCAAGCGGCTGGAAGCCGAAGCGGCGATGCTGGCCACCAAGTCGTCCAAAAACGTGTGGACTTTCCCGTTCTTCTTGGTGTCCAACCTACCGATGACCCCGATCTTGTGTTTGTCCAGATGGCCGAAGGTGGTGACGGCAATGCTGCCGTAACCGAAAACCGAACCCAGGGCCAGGGTTTCATCGCAGCCAAACAGTCCCTCATCCCCTTCGACGAGCGATTGAAGGGGTTCGGACAATGCCTTTTTTTCCGCCAATTGATCCAATTCGATCCCGACGAGAATCGCATGCTGGATCTCCCTTTTCTCCAGGACCGCCAGCACGCTCTCGATGCAATGATCCAGCGTCAAAGTCTCGCAATAGGGAGCCTGCATCCGGTAAACGATCTCGGCAATCTCCTCGATCGTCACTCCCCGTTCTCTCAGCCGCCTCAAGGCGGCCTCCTTCACTTCCCGGCTGTGAACGCGTCTTTTTTCCATCCCATTCACTCCTTTCCCTCCATGATACCACAATTCGGATCGGATATGTTTCAATCCATCCGGATCTTTATCCCGCCGAATTGCCGAGGTATAATAAAAATGATTGCCTTTTTTCTGTCGAAGACTGCCCTGAAAGCCAGAAACGGCTGAGGGGCCCCGGCGCCTTTGTCCCCGACAATTTTTTTCGGCATAATCCTTTCACATAAAGGAGGAATCCCATGAAATACGGAATCGCCATTTTTCCGCAAAAAAAGGTGCAAGATGTGGCCAACTCGTTCCGGAAACGGTATGATCCCCGCTACACGCTGATCCAACCGCACATCACCCTGAAGGAAGCCTTTGAACTGGAAGAGGAAAAATTGCCTGAAGTCGTGGAACATCTGGAAAGGGTCGCCGCAGAAACCGCTCCTTTCACCATTCATTTCCACAAGGTCAGCACCTTCCATCCCATCACCAACGTGATTTACTTGGCGTTGACCGACAACGAACCGGTGACCAGACTCCACGAAAAAATCAATTCGGACCCCATCTACCACAAAAGCCGGTTCGACTACACCCCGCACCTTACCATCGGACAGGAGCTGTCCGACGATGAGCTGCACGACATCTACGGCAGCCTGCGGTTGAAGAAATTCGATCTGACGAGCCTCGTCGATCGCTTTCACCTGCTGTATCAACTGGAAAACGAGTCCTGGACCGTCTATCAAAGCTTCCTGCTCAGGGGAAAAACTGATCCTTCCCTCGGGGAAAGACCATGCGGGGAGGACGGGCAACATGGAGATCCGGGTCATCACGGCGAAAAAGGAAGAGGAAAAAAACGCCGCCCTCGCCCTGCGACGGGACGTATTCGTCAGGGAACAGCAGGTTCCCGAATCGCTGGAGCAGGATGAGTGGGATGAAACCGCCACCCATTTTCTAGCTTATGTTTCGGACGCCGCGGTGGGCACCGCCCGCTTTCGCCTCATCGCTCCAAAGGTGGCCAAAGTGGAAAGGGTGGCCGTCCTCCCCCGTTACCGCGGGCGAGGAATCGGCCGCGCGCTGATGGAAACGGTCGAACGCCACGCCGCCGAATCGGGGGTTTCGGAAATCGTCCTTCACTCCCAAGACCATGCGGTTCCCTTTTACGAAAAATTGGGATATCGGGTTCAGGGCGCTCCCTTTATGGATGCGGGCATCCCTCACCGGAAAATGTCCAAGCGGCTTTCGGGAAAGTCAACCTCTCCGCTTCAGGGCAAGTAAAGCTTCCACCCGGTCCCTTTCAACGGTGCGGCTTCCGAGAGGGCCGTGATAGGGAATGCCGTGGCGTTCTCCGTGAAAATCGGACCCCCCGGTAACGATCAACCGGTGTTTTTCGGCCAAGGCCTCATAACGCCGTTCCGCTTCCGGGTCATGATCCGGGTGATAAGCCTCCAGCCCCGCGAGACCGTTTCGGATGAGCGACTCAACCAGTTCGTCGTCCCCATAAATTCCCGGGTGGGCCAGAACGGGAACGCCCCCCGCCTCGGAGATCCACCGGATGGCCTCGATGGGGGAGATGCGACGCGGCGTGCAGTAGGCCGCTCCCCCTTTTCCCAGGAAGCGCTTGAAGGCTTCATCGATCGATGACACGATCCCTTTGTCGACCAGCACTTCCGCGATGTGGGGCCGACCCACGTTCGCCTCCGGCGCCTGTTCCCGCTTTTTGGCCAACACTTCCTCCATCGTGATCGGAATCCCCAGCTCCCTCAACTTGTTCACCATCATTTCATTCCGCTTTAGGCGGACTTCCCGGAGCGAGCGAAGCTTCTCGGCGAAATCCCGGCCGATTTCCCCCGGAAAATAGCCCAAAACGTGGATTTCCTTTCCTTCCGCGAGGGTGCTGATTTCCACTCCGGGAATGACATCGACCCCCCATTTCGCCCCCGCCTTCATCGCTCGCTCCACCCCGGCCACCGTGTCGTGATCCGTCACGGCGACGGCGGCCAACCCGGCTTCCCGGGCCGCGCGCACCAGCTCCTCCGGCGAATATTGCCCGTCGGAGGCCGTGGTGTGTGTGTGAAGATCGGCTCGGTTCACAGCAATCCCTCCTCTCCACTGATCATATCGTAAACCAAGGACGCATAAATTGAAATAGTCGTCTCCATATTTGCCGCAATTCGTGAAAAACGGGATTGAACCTTGTCCAGGAAGGGAAAAAGGTAGGGAAACCAATCGCCTGAAGGAGGAGCGACATGCGGTTACTGGCCAAGCGCATCACGGGTATCGTCTGTCCCCGCCGGGTGATCGATCAGACGCTGACGTCTCAAGGGTTTGTTCGCCGGAGACAGCATCCGCCCGTTTATGACATCCAGATCGAAGATGTCGCCTCCGGAACGGTTTACCGTCTGCGCATCCCCACCGATTCCCCCCATCCGGATCTTGGTTCCTCCGACGAAACCCTGCTCCGATTGGGTCCGCCTTCCATCCGCTGCAATAAGAGCATGAAGGGGCACTTGCGGAACCAGCCCATTCCCTCCTCCGTATTGACCGCCGCCAATGAAAAAATCGCCGAAATCGCCTCTTATCTGCGCACTCCGTCCTACCGCTGAACCCATTCCGTTCCAAGACAAAACCCTTTTTCCGCCTTTGCGGAAAAAGGGTTTCTTTTGTCCGCCGGTCAGTCCTCCTCTTCCCCAGAATCGCCGGACGGGGCGATCGACTGAATCGTGGAAACGACTTCTTCCGAAGAGGCGCCTTCGGAGATCTCCCTTGCATCTCCGTTGAGCAGAAACGCGTCCGGTACCTGTTCCCGTTCCTCCTCCTCCGTCGCTGAAGCCGGTTCGGCTTCCCCGGGGGACAGCTCCTCAGCGGCCGGATCGGGGCGCCCCATTCCGATCCAGAAAACCGTGCCCTCCACCCGCGATTCGATGGTTCCGTCGTGTTGTATGGCCAGGGTGAAGGATTCCGTTTTTCTTTCCCGGAGAAGCGCCCAGCAGCCGGATCGGTCGGTCATCGCCACCACCACGTAACCCTCATGGGCAAAGGGGAAATCCAGCGGCACCTCCACTTCGGTTTCCCGTTCGGACTCACTGATCGAAAAGGGCGCGTTTCCGCACTGCATCACCGGCGGGAAAAAAACCGGGAAATTCAACTTTTCCGGACCGATGGAACCGTCCGCGATCTTTTCGCCGGTCACCGCCTGGTCCGCCAGAGCTTCACCGGTGACGCACCGCGGAGAAAGATGCTCGGAAGCGATCGCTCCCTGAACAATGTGCCGGGACGAGACCGCCCCCTCCGCCAAATGGTGTTCCATCACGCTTTCCGGCGCCAGCTTCCCGGAGCTGACCGCGCCGTCCGCCAGATGATGCCTCATCACGCTCTCGGGGGCCAATTTCGCCGAGCTGACCGCCCGTTCCGCCAAGTGGTGCCTCATCACGCTTTCGGGAGCCAGCTTCCCGGAGCCGACCGCACCCTCCGCCAAGTGCTGTTCCGTCACGCTCTCCGCCGCCAGCTTCTCCGAACTGACCGCGCCGTCCGCCAAGTGCCGCTCCGTCACGCTCCCGGCAGCCAGCTTCCCTGAGCCGACCGCGCCGTCCGCCAAGTGATGCTCCGTCACGCTTTCGGCGGAAATTTTCCCGGACGTGACGGCCCCGTCCGTCAAATGGTGTTCCATCACGCTTTCCGGCGCCAACTTCCCGGAGCTGACCGCGCCGTCCACCAGGTGATGCCTCATCACACTCTCGGGGGCCAATTTCGCCGAGCTGACCGCCCGTTCCGCCAAGTGGTGCCTCATCACGCTTTCGGGAGCCAGCTTCCCGGAGCCGACCGCACCCTCCGCCAGGTGATGCTCCGTCACGCTCCCGGCGGCCAGCTTCCCGGAGCCGACCGCGCCCTCCGCCAGGTGATGCTCCGTCACGCTCCCGGCGGCCAGCTTCCCGGAGCCGACCGCACCCTCCGCCAGGTGATGCTCCATGACGCTCTCCGGCGCCAGCTTCCCGGAGCTCACCGCGCCCTCCGCCAGGTGATGCTCCATGACGCTCTCCGGCGCCAGTTTCCCGGAGCTGACCGCGCCCTCCGCCAGGTGATTCTCCATGACGCTCTCCGGTACGAGCTTTTCGGAACTCACCGCACCCTCCGCCAAGTGATGCGCTGTTACGCTTCCCCCGGCCAGTTTATCGGAGGTGACGGCCTCATCGGTCAAATGATGACTCATTACGCTGTTGAAAGCCAGCTTTTCACCGGTGACGGCCGAATCCGCCAAATGGTGCCCCGTCACGCTCCCGGGGGCCAGCTTGTCGGCGCTGACCGCGCCGTCCGCCAGATGATAATCCTTCACGCTCGCATGGGCCAGCTTTCCGGAGGTGACGGCGCCTTCTCCGAGCTTGATGGTTGTGACGCAGTAGTCGACCAACTTGTCGGTGGATACCGATTCGGGGGCGATCTTCGATGTGGTGATGGACCGATCGGTCAGCTTGGTGCCGGAAATCGCATTGTCTGCCAAATGTTCGCCCCGGACGGCCCCCTCCTTGATATGCCGACTGCCGACGGATCGCTCTTCCAGATGGTGTTCCCCGATGGCGCCGTCGTCCACATGTCGGCCCTGGATGGCTCCATCGTCGATCGCACCGGAGCTAATGGCGCGCTCGGCAATCTTCGAACGGGTAACCGAACGGTCGGCCAAATGCTTCTCTTGAACGCTTTGGGGAACGAGATGTTCGCCGGACACCGACTGCTTTTGCAGATGATCCTGTCCGACCGAATCGGCGGCGATTTTTTCGGAGGTGACCGCGCCATCATTCAGGTGTCGGCTTTCGATGACCCGGTCCGCCAAATGCTCCTTCCTGACGGCGGCGGTGGTGAGATGGAGCGATTTTACGGACTCGGGGGACAATTTCTCGGAGGTGACGGCTCCCTTCTGCAGCTTGGAGGAGGAGACCGATTCATCGGCCAGTTTGGTGTCGTCCACGCTGTTGCTGGTCAAGTGGCGCGAAAGGATGGAACCGCTTTTGATCTTTTGCGCCGTGATGGTTTCATCCTCCAGGTGTTTGCCCTGAACGTGGCCGATCGCCAAATGATGCGACTGAATGCTGCCCTCTTTCAGTTTGGTTCCATGGATCGAACGATCGGTCAGGCGATCGCCCGGTATGCTGTTTTCCTTCAGATGTTTCGCCTGGATGGTCTCCCGCCGGATGTGATCCCCACTGACCGATTCCGGTGAAAGATGATGCTCCTTGATCGATCCGGGGGCGATTTTGGCGTCGGTGACCGCTCCTTCCGCCAATTTGGAAGCGTCGACGGAAAAGTCGGCCAAATGGTCTTTTTGGATGCTCCCGTACTGAATCTTGGAACCGTCGACGGACCGATTGGCCAGCTTTTCATTGGTCACGGCGTTGTCCGCCAAGTGATCCGTGTATACGGTCAGGCGGCGATCGGAGGGCGTCGGGTCCGCCTTTCCGGGTTCGCGGGAGGAAGACTTTTGTTCCCCGGATTCCTCCGCTCCGGAAACTTTCGCTTCATCCGACGGCCTGAGCCATGCGGATGACCGTTCGATGGAATCCGTATTTCGCTTCGTTGTCGGTTTGTTCCGACGAAACAGCTCGTTTTGTTCCTCATCCGTGATCCGGTCCAACATGTCCAGAATCCGCTCGTCCGGGAAGAGATTCCGTCTCGAATGCCTTGCGCTTTTTCGCTTTTTCACGTTATCCTTCCTTTCATCCCGATTCTAACCACAGATATATTCGCCTTGGACGATCGCGGAAACCGCGGACACGCGAAAATAGGCATGCGTCCCCTGTCCACAAAAAAAGCACTCCATCTGGAGTGCCCAAACCGCTCTTTCCTCCCCGGCTCCCCGCGGCAGGGGCTTCCGGGAAAAACGCCGCCTCCCCCAAGAGATTGGGATAAAGGAACCTCCTTCCATCAATAGAAGGGGTTCCGCGCCGCCGACCCTTCGATGGGGGGCGGACGATTTCCTTTTTCCCGGTATTCATTCAGAGGAATCCCTCTCCTCCCCTTTTTCCCGGCCGGCATCCCGCAGGTCCCGTTTTTCTTCCATTCCCAACTCCCGGCTCACTTCGTTGACCAATTCCTTGATTTTCTCCTCCCGCCTGCGGCCCGTGAACTTGCGCAAGAGACGGATCAATGGCATACTCCCCTTTCCGTGGATTCCTCCTTTTTAATGTCCCCTCTTCATTCATCTTTATCCCCGATGGCAATTCGGGCGGACCGGATCTGTTCCGGACCCAGGATGAACACCCTCTCAAACCCTTCATTCCCGATCGAGCGCTTCGTCTTCTGCAGCAGGGCGTGGTAGTTCCGAATCACCTCGGGAGGGATCCGGCGACTGCGGCATTCATTCTGCCTAAGACATAGCTCGTAGGGAACGTCAAACACGATCGCCGCCGGATGAAAGCGGTACCGACGGGCGAGGGAAAGGTACGCGGTCCGATATTTCCTATCCAGGGCCGTCGAATCAATTACGGTAAGACGCCCCAGGGAAAGGCGCAACCGGACGATGTGCCGCAAAAGGGAAAAGGTTTCGCGATGAACGGCCATATTTTCCTGATCGTCGCAAACCATCTCCCTGCACCGGTCCGAGGAGACGATCTGCGACCGGGCAAAATGCCGCTCGGCAAACGTGGATTTTCCGGATCCCGGAGCCCCGCACAGCAAAACCAGACTGCGGGAAGGCAGACGGAGGGTGACGGACACCCTTCTCACTCCCGTACCCACATGGATTGGGCGTGGTTTTTCGCCTCTCCAGGTATTTTTGTCGTTCCGGCGGTTTTTAACCAAAAAATAAAGCGGCCTCCTCCATTCAGGCCGCCTGCTCAGGGATGATTCTCCACGGACACCTTGGTTTCGGGGGCGGCATTCCAATCCTTCGTCACGGGGTAGACACCCTCCACTTTCGTGAAGAAGCTGTCCCACTGCCGCACCGCCACCACCCCCCTCACCCAGAACCGGTTGTCCGTCCAATTGGGGGGGTATCCCCGAAGGTTGATGGGCAACCACTTGCCACCCACTGCCAGAAGGGGACCCGACGCCGAAAGGGTCATCATGAAAGTGCCCGTCAAGGTCGGAGCTTTGGTCTCCTCCTGCAGGACCCCGTGTTCCTTGATCCAGCGCTTCGCTTCCAGCGCCAAGGGCAACGACCGGATCAGCTTGATGTAGACCGGCCGGTAAGCGGAATACACCGAAGCCATTCCCTGTTCATTCAGCCAGCGGAACAGTTGCTTCAGCGTGTTCAGAAAAATCTTTGAACCGACCGGGGTTCCCCCGGCATGATCCACATACCAGACGCCGCATAAGTGCTCCAGGACATCCTCGTCCAAAACCCGCCAATGAAAGGCTTTCCCGAAATGGGTGGCTACGTAATCGCGGAAAAAGCGGAGCGTCCGCCCGTACAACTCCTGGGTCCGCCGCTGCAGCGGAGACACCACATCCTCAAAAAACAGCTGCAGCTGATGGTTCACCGCTTCCGGACAATTCCGCTCTCCTTCGGGCAGTTCCGGCAGGGAGACCGGAATCAGATTCTCCGCCGCCGGCGCCACCTCTTCCACCGATTCAATGATCTTGGAAATTTCCTCACGGTCTTTGGCGCGTCGAATCGACCATCCCAGAACGCCGAGCCCTTCCCGAACCCAGAAATCCCGATCGAGTTCTTTCTCTTTGTCCGCGAACTGCTTCAGATACAAGAGTATCTCCCCTCTCATCTCGTGGAAAAAAGTAGTATAAGGGCCAAACCATTCATACCGGTTTCCCAACCGAGAGAGGCGGGCGATGACGATTGCCCCTTTTTCGATCGGTTCAGTCACGCGGACGGGAACCTCTTCTCCCCAAGGAAGCGGTCTGACGCGGGCCTCGTCCCCTCCGACCTCCACCACCTCGTAACAGCCCAGGTGTATTCGGCACAATTCCTCAACCCATTTCTCCCGATCCGGAAGGGGCGTAACCACTTCCCTCCAGCGGTCGGCGGGGCGCCTTCCGTCCATGCAAGGCGCATCAAAGAGAAGCCAAAAGCGAAAAATGTGAATGTAATTGGAAGGAATGGGCTGATGGAGGGGAAGCCCCATTGCCGTCTTGAAGTGATCGACCCATTCGGAGACCGCTTTTTTCGTCATCTGCCGGTCAAACCACTGATTCAGCTCCGACAACAGGGCCAATTTCACTTCCGATTCCCTCGATTCCCGGGCGCGTTCGGCGGACCGGAAAGCGACCACCCGTTCACAGCACTTTTTGTATTTAAGTCCGCTTCCGCAGGGACAGGGATCGTTGCGCCCGACCATGGAATCCACACCTCACAGGAAAACTCCTCCACTTTTCAGTATACAACGAACCCCCGCGGAAACAAAGACCAACCTGTCCTTTCCAAAAAGAAAAGAAAAAGAAAAAATCGGAGTGCTTTCCCACTCCATCAATCCTTCAGAATGTATACGGTCACGTGGCGGCGCCCCCATCGAATGGCTTCGCTGCGGGTCTCGAAGAAAAGGTCGATCACATTTCCCTTCACGGCGCCCCCGGTGTCTTCCGCCACTCCCACGCCGTATCCCGGAATGTAGATTTTCGTCCCGAGAGGAATCACCCGGGGATCGACGGCCAGCGTGCCCCTCTTCGGCCATGTTCCGGTCGCCGTCCGATTGCCCGTGTGGGTATACCCCGTGGTTTCCGCCATCATCGTCCGGACATATTCATAGCCGGCGATGCTTCCCGCCGCCGCTCTCGCGGGTGCATCCGCGGCGGTGGTCACGTTCTCTCCCGTTCCCACTTTGACGACCCGATCGACGGGATCGATTTCTTCGATCATTTTCTTGTCGGTGTGAATCGATTTCCCGTTTTTATAGGTAACGATCACTTCGTAAATCCGTTTTCCTTTCTTGCCTTCCTTCTCTACCTTCTCTTCCCCGCTTGCCAGCTGGGGATCCTTCTTTTTCACGGTCTTGTAGGGAACCGTCTCCACTTCTTTCTTGATCCGCTTTTCCACCCGGTCCACGACGATGAGCATGTCGTTTTTGATCCGCTCATCCAGGGGGGTGTTCACTTCATCCCAGGGGTTCAGCTCCACTTTCCGCTCCTTAAGGAAATCTCCGACGGTAAGTTGCTTGGTCTTGTAGGTGCCGAGGCGTTTGCCCCCCACTTCCAGGGCGACGGAACAATTGCAGGTCAGCTGAATCACCGAATCGTCGCTGAGAGGCTGGTCCCAGGGAACGCTGGGCACATACTGCTTTTTCAGCTGATCCACGTTATAACCGTGCCCCTCCAGGGCCTCGGCCAGCGTGCCCCCCAGAACCTGCAGCTTGACCGGTTTTTCTTTATCGGTGAAGGAGACGGTCACCTCTTTTCGCATTGCATAGACGGCCAAGGTGCCGGAGAGGAGAAGAACGATGACCCCCAGCGCGATCAAAGCGATTTTCCTCATCCAAGGCCTCCTTTTGCACAAACCACAGATTAGTTCGAATAGCGCCTTATATTATAGCAAATGGGATGCGCCTCATCCATATTTCCAAATGCGCATCCTCAACCTTTAAACGACGATTTGACGAAATGGGTTTCCCCTTCTCCCGCTGAAAAGTTTTTCCTCAAAAATTGAAAGTGCCCCAGATCAAGAGGGGCACAAACAGGAGGCCTTTGCCGCTACGGATGACCCGGCCTGGCGTTGGGTTCCAGGGGCCGGGCCCGCTGCGTGTCCGGCTCTTCCCTGGGCGGTTTCGGAACCGGTCTCTTCCGGTGCTGAACGTCGGCGGAACTGTACACGGAAACGGTCAACCACCCGTTGCGAGCGGAGGCCACCAGCAAAATCGGCCGATTCAATTGGTTCTGGAATTGAAAGTCGGGTCCGCCCCAGGAAACCGTGGCATCTCTCCCGGGCGGCACATAAGTGACCTCCCGGCTGTGGCTCACCCTTTGAATGATGCGGAGCCCGGCCTGATCAACGCTGTTGAATAAAGTGGATGAGGTCTGACAAATCCCGCCTCCGATTCCTTCACTGTATTCTCCCCTGACGATCACCGGCGCCGGCCTGTATCCGCGCTTCCGCGTGCGCGGGCCGACGGTCTTGTTGAAGGAGAACACCTCTCCGACGCCAACCACCACATGATCGATCGCCTTCGTGGACAGCAAGATGTTATGGGTCCGATTGACGTTTCCGGGATTGAAGCGGGTGGAGTAGGTCCCCAACAGCCTCTGGCGGATCCCCTTGAGATCGGACGTGGTGATGGACGGTTTCAGCGGAATGAAGGGAACCTCCAAGGGTCGCCCGGTGTAGTCGTGAATCACGTCCAACCAGCCTTCAATCGCCTGCCGGTCCACTTTTCTTCCGATCTGATGGGGTATAAGAACCCGGTTGCGGAAGTGGGCGGAGCGGGGAGGACGGTAAAGTTCCCGCTCGATGGGCTGAAGCCATCGATCGAAGGCATCGCGATCCAATGTGGTGGGATCGATTCCGTCAAACCCTATCCGACGAAGATCCAGTACCCACTCTTTCCCATCCGCCCGCAGGATGAAGGGGATGGGACGGTCCACTTCCCGGTGGTGGGAAATGGGCAGAAGGCGCTCCGCCGGCTGTTCCTGTTGAACCGGATGACAGCCGAGCAAAGACAAAATACAGAAAAAGGATGCGAGCACTCGGATCACGCACACCCCCCTTCAGGTCGTAGTGTGCTCCAAAGGGAAGGGGGGTATCATGGGGAAGATATGTAATCCCATGTAATCCCGCTTTCAAACCGTCAGGCCGATGCAGCCGCCTGGACAAAGGCCTCAAACAGACGGCGGGAGACGGCATCGGTCTCCACCAGGTGTTCCGGATGCCACTGCACTCCCAAAACGAAGGGATGGCGGACGCTTTCCACCCCTTCAATCACCCCGTCCTTCGCCTTGGCACAGGCGATGAACCCCGGTGCCGGCTTTCGAACGGCCTGGTGATGGAAACTGTTCACCTTGATGGCCGTGCTCCCCGCGATTCGGTGCAGCAGCGAACCCTCCGCCACTTCCACCGAATGGGAAAGGTGGGAACGGGGGGCCTTCTGCTGATGCTGAAGCAGATCTTCCCGCTGCCGGTACAAATCCTGGAACATGTCTCCTCCGGCGGCCACGTTCAGAATCTGGCACCCCCTGCAGATGGCCAGGATCGGCTTTCTCTCCTCCAGCATCCGCCGGATGAGGAAGATCTCCAGATGATCTCTTCCCGGATCGACCCAACCGAGTCCGGGAATCGGTTCCTCGCCGAACCAGGCGGGATCGATGTCCCCGCCCCCGGTCAGCAGCAACCCGTCGATCCGCTCCGCGATCTCCCGAATCGGCTCGTCCCCCTCCACATAAGGGACAATCAGCGGAAGCCCCCCTGCCCTCAGGACGGACTCCAGATATTCCCGGCCCACCGACAGCGTTCCCCGTTCATCCCGGGAAGCGGTCACTCCGATGACAGGCCTGCGCATGCTCTCCCTCCTCCGAGGCGAAACCGGCCGAAAGCGCGTTCGGCCGTTCCGCGATGGGTTTCTCCCTTATATCGATACGCCTTTGCCCTTCCGATTTCCCGCCGCCGCCATAAAAAAGAACCGTCTCCCGCGGAAACGGTTCTTTTGTTCAGCCTTCGCAAGTTCGGGGCGGCTCACTCGCCGCCGCCGGCTTCGCCGGCAGGCACGCGATCCTCAAACAAAAACTTGATCGCGTAAATGCCGGCCAATCCCACCAAAGCGTAGATGATTCGGCTGATTATCGAGGATTCACGCGTCGCGTCTCCCCCGAAGATGGCCGAAACCAGATCCCATTGAAACAATCCCACCAGCAGCCAATTGAGTGCCCCGATAATCACCAGTAACAGAGCCAACCGACGCATCTTGCGACCCCCTTTTTGGTGGTTCGCCCATAGTATGCCAAGGCCGGAGGCGGTTTATACGCAACCGGGGCAAAAGAAAAGGAGCGGCGCCGGAGGCCCCGCTCCCGAAAAACTATCAGGCTTTCTGCCCGACGGACTGCTTGAGGCGGTATTCTTCCGCCAGCTTGTCGATCTCCTTCTTCAGTTCCTCGACCATTTTCTCCTCGGGAATTTTCCGGATGATCTTGCCGTGCCTGAACAGCAGGCCCTCTCCCCGGGCGCCGGCGATTCCGATATCCGCCTCCTTCGCCTCGCCGGGGCCGTTGACGGCGCACCCGAGCACCGAAACCTTGATCGGCGCCTTGATGTTGGCCAGGTATTCTTCGATTTCGTTGGCGATGCTGATCAGATCGATTTCGATGCGTCCGCAGGTCGGACAGGAGATCAAGGTGGCGGCGTTGGACGCCAAGCCGAAGGCTTTCAAAAGTTCCCTGGCGACCTTCACTTCCTCCACCGGATCGGCGCTCAGGGAAATGCGGATGGTGGAGCCGATCCCCTGGGCAAGCAGCGCTCCGAGGCCGGCCGCGCTTTTCACCGTTCCGGAGAAAAGGGTGCCGGATTCGGTGATGCCCAGATGGAGGGGATACCGAAACGCGGCGGCCGCCTTCTGATAAGCCTCAATGGCCAGCCGGACGTCGGAGGCTTTAAGCGAAACCACGATATCCCTGAAGTCGAGATCCTCAAGGATGCCGATGTGATACAGGGCGCTTTCCACCATCCCGTCCGCCGTCGGATATCCGTATTTTTCCAGGATCCGCTTTTCCAAGGACCCCGCGTTTACGCCGATGCGGATGGGAATGCCCCTCTCCTTGGCCGCCTTCACCACCGCTTCCACCTTGTCCCGGCGCCCGATGTTTCCCGGGTTGATGCGGATCTTATCGATCCCGCCCTCGATCGCCTTGAGAGCCAGGCGGTAGTCAAAGTGAATGTCCGCCACCAGCGGCACCGACACTTCCTTCTTGATGAGCGGGATGGCTTCGGCGGCGCGCATGTCCGGAACCGCCACCCGAACGATCTGACAACCCGCCTCCTCAAGCCGGCGGATCTGCTCCACCGTGGCCTTCACATCATGGGTTTTGGTGGTGGTCATGCTCTGTATGACCACCTGATCGTTGCCGCCGATCTGAATGTTTCCCACCTTTACCGGCCGTGTTTCCCTGCGATGAAACATGCCAATCAATCGCCCCTTTTAATGGGAAAGTCGGTTAAACATATTATAGCATTCGGACCGGAGGTTGCCTGGCCGAAGAAAAACCGCCGATCCGTGGCCTGTTCACCCAAGTATAACACAATTTTCGCCGAAAAAGCTTTGGCCCCGGAACTGTTTCCCGGTCCGCCGATTGAACCCCTTAACGGCGCAAAGAAAGACCCCGGCGCCTTTTGACTCCTCATCAAGCAGCCTGCGAAAAGCCGTGACGAACCCCTAACCGACAAACCCCCTCAGCACAAATTCCTTTCGCAATTCCTGCTCCAATTTCATGCGCAGAAGATCTTTCGCGCGGTAAAAGTCGGAATACCCCTCTTTCTCATTGCAAATCAACCATTCGATAAAGTTCTCCAGGTCATCATAAATCTGTTCGCAACTCTCCCGCATGCGGACAAAACGCAGCGGCAATTCAGCGGATGCGTGGATGCGGTGTTCCAGCAAATCCCCGAGCACAAACAGACGATATCCCATTTCTTCTTCGTCCGTCCCCTCTTCGGCAGAAGCTTTGATCTCCTGAAACAGCTCCCGGAACGTGATGCCCAGGTATTGCATCCCGGTGAATGTCCAATGGATGGTTCCGGTACTGACTCCATTTGCCTCCCAGCGGGGATCCCAAAGGATTTGTTTGAAGCGGTCTCTTTCCGACCCGCCATAAAGAGCCAAACCCAACACAAGGCCGCCGTTGCAATCCGTCGAAGCCCGGTGGGTTCCCCAATGATAAATCAAATCCGGCAGATCCGGATCCGGGATTTTGCTGGCGAGAAGGGGATGAAACTCCGGAAAAAGGTGTTGATTTTTATATTTAAGGATTTTTTCGCGAATCACCGCCTCATGACCGGCGCAGGAAAAGTGGAGCAATGCCACGCATTCATCCCTGTCCAAACACTGTTCATGTCGCAAACGGTGATAAAGGACTTCTTCTACGGGCTGATAACCCATGTGCGCGAGAGTGGTGAAAACATCCCCGACAAACCCCTCTTTTACCCGATGATTTTCAACGCACCGGGCAAAAAGCCGCTCCGCCGACTCTTCGCCGCCGATCTTTCGAAGGGTTGACAACAGCCGAAAAGCATCCGGATACATCAAGTAAAGATCCAGGAGAGCTTCTGCGTCTTCCTCGCCGCCATAATCCTCGATGAACGACAAATACACCTCCACCCGAGGACCGTCAGGCCGACGCTGTCGGCAAAGGTCCATCAGGTCCCTGGTAACTTTCAGCATACAACCTCCATGGGTTTCTCTGATTTTTCTTGAGCTGCCTGCAAATTCCTCCGGTGAACTTCCCTTTTAAATATACAAAGAAAAAGACCCGATGGAAAGCACGCTTCCCACCAGATCCTTCCGCCCGTATCCTGATCCATTTTTGCGGGAAATCGCAAAGGGTCGCATCGGTCCGCGCTGACAGACCCGCCATGGGGATCCTTCTCCGGATTCTTCCGCCCGGCGGCGGCCGGCACGGCAATGGGCGTTCCGCTTTGGATCCGTACCGTAAACGGCACACTTCGCTTCGTTTCCGTCCTTTCGCCGTCGGCAAACCGTCTCATTTCTTGCGAACGTAAGCGATCAGAGCGACATCTTCGCCGATCATCCGATTCAATTTTTGCTCGGCTTCGGTGATTTGCCGGATCACTTCCGGACGGTCCCGCAAATCCACCAGCTTGTAGTGATTCGAACGGTCCTGTTCCATCTAGGATCGGCTCCTCAATCGGGATTTTTGCTTTTCGACGGCCATTTTCATGGAAAGGGGAATCATGCCGAACCAGCGTGTCGCCCAGGGCTCCTTCCGGATGTTCCGCATTTTTTTTCTTTCCTCCCGGGGGGTCTCCATAAACCAGACCAACCTCTCCAGGAGATAGGTGATCCAATCCTTGAACGACACATGACCACCCCCTATACACCTAGGATGGGCGGGACCGGTCCAGTTTAAACCCCCTATCTTCGGGAAGCCGTCGGCAGATTTGATCCACCACTTCCGCCACCGTCAGCCCGGTGGTGTCCACCCGGAAGTGGGCAAAATCGTACAGACCCCTTCGTTCCCTGAGCAGGCGAGCAACGCGCTGCCTGACATCTCCCTCAAGCAGGGGCCGATCCGAAGTGGCGGCCAAGCGCCGGACGATCTCATCCTCACTCGCGTACAGGGCGACCACCCATCCGGTCTCCTTCATCAACCGAACATTCTCGGGCCGGAGCACAATCCCCCCGCCCGTGGTCACCACCCCCGGCGTTTCAGCCAACACCTGTTTGAGAACCCGGCTTTCCAGATCGCGAAATCCCTCTTCCCCGACCTCCCGGAACAATTCGGAAATCCGTTTTCCCGTCTTCCTCTCGATTTCCCGATCCGTGTCCACCAGGGAAAGTCCGAGGCGGCGGGCCAGAGCCTTTCCCGTCGTCGTCTTGCCCGTTCCCATAAAGCCGATCAGGATGAGAGGCTTCTTTTCTTGCCGCATCCCCTTCCCCTCCAATGACGTCATTCAACGGGTTGTGTGGATTATAACACAAAACCGGAAAAGGAAAAGAGGGGTCCGAACTGGCGAGCGCACGTCTCCAGCCTCCTCCATGCCGCAGGGATTCCCCAAAGAAGAAGTCTCCCGGCTTGATGGCCGTTCAGCAGGCCTTAAATCTCCCTTTGACGGGCGAATTCGGCCTGTGCTAAGGTGATAACGCCATGGGGCTGTCTTCGCCAGGAAGTCAGCCAAGAAATTTACGGGAAAAGGAGGCCCTCGCCTTGGATTGGAAACTGTGGGACCGGATCGCCGAAACCCATCCCCTCATTCATCAGCTCACCAACGTGGTCACCGTGAACGACTGCGCCAACATCACCCTGGCCTGCGGAGCAAGCCCGGTGATGGCCGATGCGCCGGAGGAAGCGGCGGAAATGGCCGCCGCGAGCGACGCGGTCGTCATCAACATCGGAACCCTCCGGCAAGATCAGTTGGATGCGATGGCCCGGGCCGGTGAATCGGCCAACAAACACGGCGTTCCGGTGGTGCTGGATCCGGTGGGCGCCGGAGCCACCCGCCTGCGCCTGGAGGCTGTGGACCGGCTGCTGAAACGGGTGAAATTCAGCGTCATCCGGGGCAATTCTTCGGAAATCGGAACCCTGTGCGGTCGGCGCAGCGGCCGGGGCGTCGACGCAAACCTGGATGATCTGGATTCCCTCCTCCCCTCCATCCGGAACCTTGCAAAGGAACTTCAAACGGTGATTGCCGTCAGCGGCCCCGTCGATTACGTAACCGACGGGAAACAGGAAGCTTATGTGGAGAACGGCACTCCCCTGTTGACCCGGGTCACAGGCACCGGTTGCATGCTCACCGCGGTGGTCGGATGCTGCTTGGGCGCGGGAATCGATCCCTTCCGCTCCGCGATCCTCTCCCTGGCGGCGGTGGGAATCGCCGGGGAAAAGGCGAAAGCTTCCCTGTCGGAGGGGGAAGGCATCGGCACATTCCGCATCCGCTTTTTTGATGAGATGTCCCGCATGAACGGCGAAACCCTCGAGCAAGCCGGCAAAGTGAAGCTCCTTGAAAAATCCGTGTGAAACAGCGCGTCCCCTTAAGATGAAGGGGATGCCGCATCGTTTTTGTTGCGCAAAGAGCATCCGCGGCTTGCCCCCTTCTTGCAACCTTTTTCATCGCTTTTTCTTCACCGGCATGACCGGGCGGGAAACATCCTCCGGCGCAAAGGAATTGTTTGCGAGACACTCCAAAAAGATTGGAAGAACGCGCCCTGTCCTTCGGCAGGCGGGCAGATCGCCGCGTAAACCGCAAACGTTCCTGACCTTCGAGCCAGCAGGATCGCCCCTTCCAAATACTGGTCTTATCCCCATCCGCCGAATCACATCGCCTGCCGACGCCGCCTTTCCCCCGCCCATCAGAACGATCTATTGTACTAAAGTCTGTTTGCGAAAAAAACCGATGGTAGTTGGCCGCCACACAAAAAGCGGATAGCCACAAGGACGAACCGCCGCGTTCAACAAATGATTGAACGTGGGCGAAGCATTATGCTTCACGTTTTTTTGATGTCAGTTCCTGTGGGGACGCCGAGAATAGCCTAAAACATGCCAAATCAAAGGGCGGGATGGATCCCGCCCTTTTTAAACCGGCGCTGCTTTTGGCGTCAGTCTGAGCAGAAAATTTTTTAACGAAGTGGGCGTGATTGAGGTTTTGATAATGTAATAAAGGGTAGGTTGCGGAGCGAAATCGGGGCGTTTTCAATCTATTTATTGGGGCGCTTTCCCTGAGCCGATGAGCGAATGGAATTCTTATTGTGACCTTTTGGGAACTCAACCGTAACGATCAAACTTCCAAAAGTTTCAATCTTCATTGATGGGGTGTTCTTATTGTGACTGTGGGATGAAGCTAAAAAATCCTTTTGGGAAGCAATCGTTCCAATCCTCTTTATTGTGACTGAGAATTGCCGGGATGGATATTATGGAGCCGCAAATCGTTTCAATCCTCTTTATTGAGATGTTTTTATTGTGACGGAAGATGGACGAAGGTTCCTGGTCTCGATTAAGGTGTTTCAATCCTCTTTATTGAGGTGTTTTTATTGTGACATTCTGCTGTATGAACTCGCTTCTCGCTCACGGTGATGGTTTCAATCCTCTTTATTGAGGTGTTTTTATTGTGACGCCTTGGGGCATAAGAAAATTGGTTTCGTCACCAGCGTTTCAATCCTCTTTATTGAGGTGTTTTTATTGTGACCACCAGTCACAAGCTTAGAAGCTATTTCAAAATTCGGTTCACACACCAAATAATGAATGCAATCAGGCAAAAAGCTCTATAAATATGCAAATATCGGTCATATCGAACTACCAACCGACGGTAATTGGTCATCCACCCGAAGCAGCGTTCAATGATCCAACGCCGGCGGTATCCCTCTCCCACACGGATGGGTCGGCCACGACGGGGTTTGCGGCTTTTTCGATGAATGGTGGCAATGGTGGGCTTGATCCCCCGTCGGCGCAACCAAATTCGAAAAGAACGGCTGTCATAAGCTTTGTCAGCCACCAATTCCTTGGGCCGTGTTCGGGGACGCCCCCGCCTTTGCGGGACCCGAACCGTTTTCAGGGTGGCTTCCGCCAACCGGATTTCATGATGTTGGGCGCTGTCCAGATACAGACCGATCGGCACCCCGTTTCCATCGACTACCATCATGACCTTGGTTCCCTTGCCCACCTTGGTTTTTCCAATCCCGTCTCCCCTTTTTTGGCAGGAACAAATCGACCATCCAGAAAAGCTTGAGCCCATTCGATTTTCTCTTCCGCATCCATTCGACTTAACAGCGCACGCCAAATCCGCTCCCACGTCCCGTCTTCCGACCATTGTTTCAATCGCCGCCAACAGGTGGTGGGAGAACCATATTGCCGGGGCATATCCGCCCAAGTACAACCGGTTTTCAAGACGTAGAGAATTCCGTTCAAGGTTTTTCGCGGATCTGCGGGCGGACGTCCGGGTCCCGGTTTGGGTTTGGGAAGAAGAGGTTCAATCACAGCCCATTGTTCGTCTGTCAGCTCATGTCTCGTACTCATACTTCCATTTTACATTGGCAGATCATGTTTTTGAAATAGCTTGTAATTAACAAATACGGTGAAGTTTCAATCCTCTTTATTGAGGTGTTTTTATTGTGACGTTTCGAGGTGGGGAAGGTGCTGGTCGTGGCGCCGCGTTTCAATCCTCTTTATTGAGGTGTTTTTATTGTGACAGCGGACGCCGAAGGCATTGATACACTTGGCTTTCTACTCCATTTTCCGAACACCTCATCAAATTTTCCATTATTTAGGAAATTCCTCGTTTGTTTAAGAAGGACCAAAGTGGCGTTTTCCCTTGTGTGACGCGGGTTTGCGCGTTTCCGAACACCCCCGGGGTTTTTGCCGAAGCTCCCGGTGTTCGGAAAATCCATTCCTCACAGGTACAAACACAGCAGGCACCATCCAGGAGCGCCCATAATTCTGCCGTGTTTCAAAACCAATGGTCACGACCGAGGCCAACCTTGGTTGGTCGCTGTTTCAATCCCTCATAGGTAACCTACAAACATGAGCTGGAAAGAACATCCCGGCGAATCCGATATCGTTTCAATCCCTTATAGGTAACCTACAAACCGATGTATTCGGAACTTGCGGGGTCGATGCTTCCCTTGTTTCAATCCCTCATAGGTAACCTACAAACCGACGGAGTAGTGGTCGGGAACCATGAGCAGCGAATTTAGTTTCAATCCCTCATAGGTAACCTACAAACTTTGGATAAAAGCGGAGAGTCAAGCGGAAAAGGCCCTTTTGAGTTTCAATCCCTTATAGGTAACCTACAAACTTTTTGTGTGGACCATCCCTCTGTTTATCGCACTGTAGTTTCAATCCCTTATAGGTAACCTACAAACTCAATTGACATTCCTCACCTGCCGTGAGGAATCCGCGTTTCAATCCCTTATAGGTAACCTACAAACCAAGAATATGCCGATTCGCCTTTCCGGTGGGAAAACGTTTCAATCCCTTATAGGTAACCTACAAACTCAATTGACATTCCTCACCTGCCGTGAGGAATCCGCGTTTCAATCCCTTATAGGTAACCTACAAACCAAGAATATGCCGATTCGCCTTTCCGGTGGGAAAACGTTTCAATCCCTTATAGGTAACCTACAAACGGTTGAACGCGGGCAGGCAACGGTGAGAAAAATTGGAGTTTCAATCCCTTATAGGTAACCTACAAACGATGAAAAACCCTGCGATTCCGAGCGTCACCAACCCGTGTTTCAATCCCTTATAGGTAACCTACAAACATCGACATCACAGAGTGGTGGTTGGTCATCGGGGTAGGTTTCAATCCCTTATAGGTAACCTACAAACTTTTCCGTCGGAGTCTCAACCTCCTGCCGCTTCAAGTGTTTCAATCCCTTATAGGTAACCTACAAAC